>NZ_JBYCLE010000473.1:0-2145 GCF_057473765.1 Mycobacterium sp. TH-M106
GCTTCGGCAACCGGCCGGCACGCCCGGCACCGGCCAGTCCCTGTTTACCCTCGGCGAGGAAGCTCCGATGCCACCGTGACGCGGTCTGCGCCGAAACACCCAGCTTGTCCATCACGTCGACCTGACGCTTGCCGCGGGCGAACATACCCGCAGCCGCCATCCGCCGGGCCTTGAGCGCTTGAAAGTCCCGCCGCGCACGTACTTTAGCCGCCTTACCCGACCGTCGCCTGCCAGTAGATCCCGCCACACACCAATTGTCCTATACCACAGCGCGAATTCCACGACACGACTCACTATATTACCGAAATATCTTTAATACTCAATGATTACTTGAGAAGCCGCACGTGTGCACCTAACCGTGTGCCCCGGCTTCACGTCCACCCCGCCGTTGTGGGTCGGGTGCCGCCGTTCGCGATGAATCGATATGCGGGCCAAGCCACACCGGTCACACCCGCACCGGAAACTAGGCGGTAGCAGTTGTTACGGAACGACATCGCATGCGATATCACCGATCGATGCCGGGGCGACTTCGCGCTGGTGATAGCACACACGATATCCATTGCAACGCAACCCACATCCTTCAGACAGAGGCCGTTGAGGCTGACGTGACCGGTGATACCTGGCGGACCGTTCGCGTCGGCAGCTACGACCTGTCACCACATGTGCGGCACCAGGCGATACCGAACCGCCTGCATGTACTCACGGTATCCGTCCAACTCGTCGCGGAGCAGCTTCTCCTCGTCGCGGACACGCCAGGCAAGCACCAGCAGGCCACACCAGGCTATACAGACCGGTAGAGACCAGCTTCTGACCGGACTCGACCCGCACGGTCGAGGCAGCGCGGGCTTATCAGCGTCCGCTCACTGCGAACGCGAGCCGAGGCCGTCGCTGCATGCGCAGCGCTCTATCTTGAGCGTGCGCTCAACCGCAGCGATGTCACATGACCTACGGTTCACCGCAGGCATTACGAACCGCTCTGGAGCACCGACTGCTTGATACCTCGCGAGAGACTGGCGTCGCCCTGGACCGGCTTCGCCGCCAGGCTCTTTTCGAACGGATCGTGGCCTGCCTCCAGGTCGCCGAACCAAGACTCTGGGTACTCAAGGGCGGCATGGCTCTTGAGGTGCGCTTGCACGGCCCTGCGCGTGTTACCAAGGACATCGACGTCGGACCTCTCGATCGACCGCTTCGAGGCGCTGGAGAATCCGCTCCCTTCACCCGACGAGCAGCACCGACAGGCTAGGGTTCTCGACGGAATATCGCGTGCCGCTCAGGATGCCGTGGCTCACCACAAGATTCAGCCTACGGTGCTCCCCGATAAGCCCGGGCGCTCAATAGCTGGGTTGTCACTGCGTCCAGGCGGGTGGGTGCGGGCATGAAAGTCATTGGTGTGTGCTCCGGTTAGCATCGGTTCTGTGCCCGAAGTGGATCGCCTTGTCGTGGTCGGCATCGGGGCCGACGGCTGGGCCGAGCTGCCGGAGACGACGCGCTCGGTCATCATGGCGGCCGACGTGGTGATCGGTGCGCCGCGGCAACTGGAGTCGTTGCCCGCGGTGACCGGACAGCAGCGACGCGCCTGGCCGTCGCCGCTGCGCGCTGGGCTGCCGGGGTTGTTCGAGAACCTGGCTGGGCTGAACGTCGTGGCGCTGGCGTCGGGCGATCCGATGGTCAGCGGCGTCGGCAGCAGGCTGGTCGCGATGTTCGGCGTCGACCGGGTCGAGGTGTTACCGGCGGTGTCCTCGGTCGCGCTGGCCCGCGCCCGGCTCGGCTGGACTGCGGAGTCGGTCGCGGTGGTCAGCGTGGTGGGCCGCGACGTGCACGCGGTGCTGCGCGAAGTGGCGCCGGGCCGTCGGCTGCTGGTGCTCTCTTCCGACGAGCACACCCCGGCGCAGGTGGCGGCGCTGCTGGTCGATCGGGGCTACGGGGCCAGCCGAATGGTGGTGTTCGGCAATCTTGGCGGCGCATCGGAGTCGAGGTTGGAAACCACACCCGAGACGCTGAGCGGCGACGCGCCGAGGCTGAACATCGTGGCACTGGAGTTGGCCGGACCGTTGCTGACCGGCTGGGCAACGGGCTTGCCCGACAGTGCTTTCGACCACGACGGTCAGCTGACCAAGCGGGATCTGCGCGCGTCTGCCTTGGCCC
>NZ_JBYCLE010000474.1:0-1919 GCF_057473765.1 Mycobacterium sp. TH-M106
TCTGCGCAACCGGGAAGGCTCGCCGTTGCAGGTCGAGGACTGGGAAGAGTTCCGCGACCCGTACAAACTGACCTACAAAGACTACATCTCGACGCAACATGACCGAGAGATCCACGTCGACGCTCTCATCGATCAGTACGAGGCCGCCGACGCCGCGGGACGCTTGGATCCAGGTTGGGTAAACACGCTGCAGAGTTTCTTTGTCCCGCTACGTTTTCCGCTGCACGTGCTGCAAATGACCGGACTCTACGTTTCGCAGATGGCGCCGTCGGCTTACATCAGCAACTGTGTTAAGTTCCAGGGCGCCGACGACCTGCGCAGGGTTCAGCGGATCGCCTACTGGACCAAGGTGTTGGCCAACGCCCAGGGCGAACATCTTGCCCAGACTGGCACCGCGCGCGAGCCTTGGCAGTCAGCACCCGAATGGCAACCGCTGCGCAAAGTGCTCGAGGAGATGCTGATCGCCTATGACTGGGGCGAGGCGTTCACCGCGCTGAACCTGGCGGTAAAACCCACCCTGGATGCGCTGATCAACGTCGAGTTCGCAGCACTTGCCGAAGCCAACGGCGATCAGTTCCTTGCGCAGCTGTTCACTGAGTTCAGCAACGACAGTCGGCGCAGCCAAGACTGGACCCAGGCACTGGTGCACTACGCGGTCGAACGGAACCCCGCTTTGAGCGGTGTTTTTGCTGGATGGCTAGACCGTTGGCAGCCAGCGGCACATGCTGCCGTCGAGGCACTGGCGCCGCTGTTTGGCGGTGCACCTCACCCGGTGCAATCGCAAATGGTGGTCGACAACGTTGCCCAACGCTACGCCGAGTTCATCGAAACGACCGGGCTCAGCGTTGCGGCCAACGCGCGAAGGTAGCGCGCCGTCACCAGAGATCACGACCCTGCGGCCCAACGAGGTTGCATCACTAACAGATCTGTTGTGGCTGGAGAAGTTTTCCAGCCCGGGAATTGAGGAGGACCAAATAGCCATGGCCATGAAGTTTTTGTCGGATGAATGGTGTGCGGCGGCCATGAAGGCCATTAACGACAACGATGCCGTGTACAAGGGGTTCAAGAACCCCGAGAGCTTCAGTCACGCGATGTACTTCGGGCTTATCGACAAGCCGGAAGTCACGGCGTATTTCACGTTCGACAAGGGGAAGCTCACCGCGTGGACCACGGAGAAGATTCACGGCGACGGACCTTTCGACTTCGGGCTGCGCGCAAAAGCGGAGCATTTTCGCATGGCCGCTGAGGGCAAACAAGAGCCCGCCAAGATGCTCCTGGGGGGCCTGCTGAGGATCACCGACGGCGAGGTTGCTGTCGCGGTCGAGAACGCCGAGGCGTTCGACCATTTCCTGCTCTCATTCGGCCAGGTCGACACAGACTGGGATGTCTGAGCCCACCGGCTACTGCGCAGTGAAGTGGGCGAACTCCTTCGCAACGATCGGATTACGAGATGATTAGTGACACGGCTACCTACAAGGTCAGCTGCACCGAGGGCGCAGAGGCCAACGGCGTGGCCAATATCCTGCAGATGCTGCTGGCCCAGAATTTCGCCAACAAGCCCGACCTGGTAAAGGTCGCGCGAAAGATGAAGCGTCGGCCGGTGGGCATTATCAGCACCGACACCGACGCCGAGGCCACGTTGCAGTTCACCCAGGCCGGGGTCAGCATCCACAACGGGACCGTGGGCAAACCTAAAGTCAAGGTGTACGCGACGGTCGATCAGATCCTCGACGTGTCGCAGTTGAAGATGAAAGGCGGCGGGCTGTTGCCAGTTGGCTTTTTCACCAAGCGCGGCGCCAAGGTGCTCGGTCAGATCGCCATACACAAACTCGTGGTGAAGGGTCTTCTGTCCCACACCGTCGCCTCGCTACGGACTATCGCGCTGCTGTCTATCGCTCGCTAACGTAGCGCACCAGCAT
>NZ_JBYCLE010000475.1:0-1000 GCF_057473765.1 Mycobacterium sp. TH-M106
GACGGCATTGTCGACCTGCTGGTGGCCACCGGGCTGTCGGCGAGCAAGGGTGCGGCCCGGCGCACGGTGGGCGAGGGCGGGGTTTCGGTGAACAACATTCGGATCGAGGACGACGAATGGACTCCCCAGCGCGGTGACTTCTTATACGGCCGCTGGCTGGTGCTGCGCCGCGGCAAGCGCACCGTGGCCGGTATCGAGCGGGTCGCAGAGCGGGCCGTCTGACCTGTGCCGGCCGCATCACACCGCCTCCAGCACGGCTAGCCCACGAGGCTGAGCAGCGTGGTCAAGAACTCGTGATTGAGCTGTGCCAGTGAGTCCCACAGGGTGTCGCTGAGCGCTGTGGAGCTGTTGGCGTTCATCACGGCGACCGCGAGGTCGTCGCGCGCGTTGAGCAGCCCGGCGGTGATGCTGGTGGCCGGGTCGGTGAACGTGTCGCTCAAGACCGTTGGCAGCCCGCCGTAATCTGCGGGGTGGCTTAGCTGCAACGCCGCCAAAACGGTGGGCAGCTCGACGTCTTGGATCGCCAGGGGCACGTTGTTGACGATCGCCGTGAGGCTGCCGGCAGGATCGGTGAGCATGTCGTGAGCGAGGGTGAGCGGGTCGGGGCTCAGCGCCGGCATCAGCCGGTCGGCCATCGACGCCACGTCGGTTTGACCGCCGAACATCTGGTGGAATTGAGCGGGCCCGATCGCGGCTTCGAGCTGGTCGTACTCTAGGTTGGCGCCCAGCCAGGCCAGGCCGTCGTTCTGGTGCTGCACGTAGTCGTATTCCAACAGCCGATCGTGGACGTCGGCGGCGTATTCCGCGGGGGTGACGACGGGAGTGTCGGCCGGCAGATCGTTGCCGACATCGGCGACATTGGCCACCTCGGTCGTGACCGCGGTGTCTGGGATCGGCCCTGTGACGTCTTGCCAGCGCAGCAAGATGCTGCCGTTGTTGACACCGGAGTCGTCGACCCAGTTCGCCACACCGGGGTCTTGGCTGCTGATGACGTAGTAGG
>NZ_JBYCLE010000476.1:0-8798 GCF_057473765.1 Mycobacterium sp. TH-M106
GCGTGGCGTTGACCGCGCGCGACTCCAACTACGCCGGATCGCTGCCGGACACCGTCACCATCTATCGCGAGGCCCTGTTGGACATGTGTTCATCGGAGGCCGAAGTCGTAGACGAGGTCGCGATCACGGTGATTCACGAGATCGCGCACCACTTCGGCATCGATGATGATCGACTGCACGAGCTGGGCTGGGGGTAGCGAGCAGTAGATCTTCCCGGATACCCGGATATCTCATCGCCCATCTGGCCATCCACGCAGCACTGCATGGCAGAGGGTCGGCGAGCACCTACTCTTGAATGCACTTGGGAAAGCCGCGAGCCGAGCCGAATTGATGACCCGCCATGTTACATGTAACCTTGATGGATGGCTAGCACACGAGAGCGGGTGCAGGAACATCGGCGGCGGTTGCGCGCCCAGGGGCTTAGGCCCGTTCAGATTTGGGTTCCCGACGTAAGGGCACCGGAATTCGCCGCAGAAGCTCACCGCCAGTCGGCTGCCATCGCCGCCAGCGAGCAGGAGGCCGACGATCAAGCTTTTGTCGACGCTATCTCTTCCGACTGGACCGCCGACGGTGAGTCCGCCGAGTGAGGCGAGGCGATATCCACGTCGCTGCCGCACGAGGTGTCTACACGGGCAAGCCGAGACCGGTCGTCATCGTTCAGGATGATCGATTTGATGCGACCGCCTCGGTCACGGTCTGTCCGCTGACAACCGACGCCGTCGAGGCACCGCTGAGCCGGATCGCTGTGGAACCGACAGCGGCAACCGGTACTGAGCATCCAAGCAAAATCATGGTTGACAAGATCACCACAATGCCGCGGGCGAACGTGCAGGAGCGTGTCGGCCGTCTCGCAGATAGCGACCTCATCCGACTCGATCGCGCACTGCTGGTGTTCCTCGGGCTTGCCGAATAAGCAGCCCCCAGGATTCATGGTGACTGCCACGGCAACCCGATCGCGCCGCGCGGCGTTGCGCGCGATGATCGTCGGCGCCCGGTGCTATGAACGACCCATGGATGAGCACTGGCGGAACTGCCGGGGCTGCCGGGCCAGTCTGGACCACTGCCACGGCACCCTGATTCATCACCGGCTGTGCGGGCCGGAGTGCACTGACGACAGCTGTACCGATACCGCGATGATCCGGCACGCATTCGTGGTCGACTGCGACGCAGTTGGCTGTCGATGCGCGAACGCGGCGGCGCTCGCCGTCTGACGCGGGTCGTCGAGTTTCAGCCCATCGGTCCGGTGGCGGACTGCGCCGCGTCGACGTCCGGGGTGGCGGGCCTCGCGTCCAGGCCGAGACGAAACGGCGGCGTCAACGTGCCCCACCGCAGACAACTCCACCGCCCGTCGGTGATCGGGGCCAGCACCACCGACTCCGCGTTGCCGAGGTGATGATCGAGCACGAACTCGCCGTCCACACCGGCCAGCACGGCCGCTGCCAGCCGGATCGCCGCCCCGTGGCTGACGACGACGACGTCGCCGGTCCAGTCGTCGTCGTCGAGGTAGCGCATCCGCAGTTCGGTGAGGACCGGCAGGACGCGGTCCAACACCTCCTCCGCGGTCTCCCCGCCGGGCAGGGCCACGTTCCGCTCGCCCCGATGCCAGCGCTGATAGACCGCGTTGAACTCGGCGATCGCCTCGTCGTCGTTGCGGTTCTCCAACGATCCGACCTGCACCTCGTGGATGCCGGCGACCTCGCGGAACGGCACACCGAGCTGACCGCCGATCTCCGTGGCGGTCTGTACCGCCCGGGTGGCCACCGAATGTGTTACCAGCGCCGGCAGTCCCCCCAGTCGCGAGCTGCACCGCGCGAACGCTCGAGCCTGTTCGTGACCCAGGGGAGTCAGCTGCGAGCCGGGCGGCAGGGTGTCCAATCGGCGGTCGACGTTTCCGTAAGACTGACCGTGGCGCACCAGCACCAACCGCCCGCTCATTCGGGCACTCCAGGTGCGCCCGATGCTCCGGGGGCGCTGTCGCCGGCCCCTCCGGCCTGGCCGGACTGCCCGGCGCGCAGCCGCGCCAGCCATCGCGCCGCCTCGTCCAGCCGCGGCGGCGCTGCGCCGGCGACCGTCCCGGTCGGCCAGGAACCCAGGTATCGCAGATCCGCACAACGACGGTGCAGCGCCTGGAGCGCCTCGGCGACGGCATCGTCGTCGATGTGGCCCACACAGTCGACGAAGAACACATAGGTGCCCAATGCGACGCGGGTGGGCCTGGACTCGATCCGGGTCAAGTCGATGTCGCGGACCCCGAATTCGGTCAACGCTGCCACCAGCGCACCGGGCGTGTTGTCGATGTGCAGCACCACCGACGTCCGGTCGGCCCCGGTACGGGCCGGTGGCGGCCCCGGCGGGCCGACGAGGACGAAGCGGGTGCGGGCGTTGGGTTCGTCGACGACCCCGTCGGCCAGTCTCGTCAGTCCGCACTGGGCGGCGGCCAGCGCCGTGCTCACCCCGGCATCGGCACGGCCGTCGGCGACCTGCTGCGCTGCAGCGGCGTTGGAGTTGGCCGGCAGCACCTCCGCGGAGGGCAGGTGACTGGTCAACCAGCGCCGCACCTGCGCCGCCGCAACCGGGTGCGCCGCCACCGTGCGCACGTCGGCAGCATCCCGGCCGGGCGCGATCACGATAGAGAACGCCACGTCCAGGGTGGTCTCGGCGAACACCTGTAGCGGCGAACCCATCGCCAGGCTGTCCAGAGTCGGCAGCACACCGCCTTCGATCGAGTTCTCGATGGGCACGCAGGCGTAGTCGGCGGCACCGGCTCGCACTGCGTCGAGCGCGGCCAATGTGCTCTCGGCAGGCACCCGCAGCACGTCGTTGCGGTTGGACCGGCTGCCGCTGCCGGCTGCCGGGACCATGCCGGCCGCACTCAGCTGGATCAGCGCCGCGTCGGTGAAGGTCCCCGCCGGGCCGAGATAGGTGATGCAGACCACGCGTCAACCCTATCGACCGCGGTGCGGTGCCGGGCGCCGCGAGTTGCAACCGTTGCCGACAAGTAGTTAGGTTAGGCTTACCTTATTAGTGAAGGAGCGTCGCTATGGCCTATCCATCAAATCCGCCAAACCCGTCAAATCCGCCAAACCCGCCAAGAACCGCCCCGACGGCCGCGGAACTGATCCGCAGCGCCTGCATCCGGGCGCCGGCGCTACTTGCCGTGGCCGACGCCGACCCGGTCGCCGCGCCGGTGCGTCACCTTCTGCCAGACGGGTCGTTCGCAGTCGCCGCCGGCGCAGAAGTCGCAACCGCGGTCACCGGCAGCGGTGAGCAGGCGATGCTGGAGCTCACCGATCACGCGCCGCTGCCGCTGCGCGCCAGGGTGCGCGCTCTGGTGTGGATCCGCGGCCACCTGCAGCGGGTGCCGCCGCAGGAGATCGGAGATCTGCTCGACAGAATCGCCGCCGAGGACCCCAACCCTGCCCTGCTGCAGGTGCATTCGCCGCGGTCGGAGACCGACGCATGTCGCAGCGAGGCCAGGTACCGGCTGCTGCGGTTGTCAACGGAATCGGTGGTGATGGTCGACGCCACCGGTGCCGAGGCAGTCACCGTCGATGACCTGCTGACGGCTCGGCCCGACCCGTTCTGCGTGATCGAGGCGGGCTGGTTGCGGCACCTGGACTCCTCGCACCCGGAGGTGGTCGCACGGTTGGTGGCCAAGCTGCCGTTGCGGTTGCAGCGGGGTCGGATACGCCTACTCGGGGTCGACCGGTACGGCATCCGGCTGCGCGTCGAGAGGGCCGACGGTGACCACCAGGACCACTGGGACGCCCAGGACGTCCGATTGCCGTTTCACCAGCCGGTCGAAGACGTGGCCGGCCTGAATCGGGCGGTCCGGGTGCTGATGGGCTGCCCGTTCCTCAATGGACTACAGGCACGCCGTTCGTAACGGATCGCCTGCGGTTACCGTGTCGAGGTGACCGAGCCCGGCGCCGCACCCGACGCCGGGCTGCCGGCTGCGCAGCGGAGCGCGCTGCGGCTGGAGATCGCGCTGCTGCTGGCGGTCACCTATGGCCTCAGCGCCATCACCGCGATCCTGGATCTGACCGACTCGGTGCTGCGCAACCTGAGCACCCAGCGGATTGCCCTGAACCCGAGGCGGTCGTATTTCGACCTGGTCGACCTCGGTCTCAACGCGGCCTGGGCGGTGCAGCTGATCGCCTGGGGCGGCCTTGCGGTGTACCTGTTGTGGCGCAGCGGATTCGGTCCGGACCGGGTCGGGCTGGGCAGGTTGTGTTGGCGGGCGGACCTGGTCGGCGGGGTCGGCCTGGCGGCCCTGGTCGGCCTTCCTGGCCTGGGCGCCTACCAACTGGCACGGGTGCTGGGTGTCAACGCCGCGGTCATCCCGGCCGCAGTGAACGACACCTGGTGGCGCACTCCGATGCTGGTGGTGATCGCGTTCGCCAACGGCTGGGCCGAAGAGGTGATCGTCGTCGGCTACCTCCTCACCCGGCTGCGGCAGCTGCGGGTACGCCCGACGGTCGCGCTGGCCTGCTCTGCCCTGCTGCGCGGCGCCTACCACCTCTACCAGGGGTTCGGCGCCGGGCTGGGTAACGTCGCGATGGGTCTGGTGTTCGGATACGCCTGGACGCGCACCGGCCGGCTGTGGCCGCTGATCATCGCCCACGGGCTCATCGACACCGTCACGTTCGTCGGGTACGCACTGCTCGTCGGTGAACTGGGCTGGCTGCGCTGATCAGCGTGCACGGCTGGTCGCTGCCCAGGTGCGCGGTGACCGCCGTTCAGCCGTGGCCGGTACCGCTCGCCCCGCGTTGCAGCCAGGCCTTGGTCCGGGCGGGATAGTTGGTGGCGATCCACGCCACCCCGATGTCACGGCAGAAGTCGACGTCTTCGAAACGGTCGACGGTCCAGCAGTACAGTGCCCTGCCCTGGGCGGCCGCGCGGTCCACTAGTTGCGGGTGTTGCCGCAAGGTGGCGATCGACGGGCCGATCGCCGTGGCGCCGACGGTGGTGGCGGCGCTGCCGCGCAGATACCGGGAGGCCGACCCGAGCAGCACCGTGGGCAGCAACGGCGCCGCACGGCGGATCCGCCAGACCGCAGCCGCCGAAAACGACATCACCACCGCGCGTGACCGGGCCGCCGAAGCCGGCGCCGCGATCCCGAACCGCTGTAGAAGCGCCAACACCTTGCGCTCCACCAGCGCGCCGTAGCGAACCGGATGCTTGGTTTCGATGAAGATCTTCACCGGACGGTTCCAGTCCAACACCAGCGCCACGAGCGCGTGGAGTGTCAGCAGCCCGGTATCGCTAAGGTCGGTGCGACGACCGCGGTCGTCGCCCGCGTGCCGGCTGTTGTGCCAGGCCCCGTAGTCCAGTTCACGCAACTGCGCCAGGGTCATCTCGCTGACCAGGCCGGCTCCGGTTGAGGTGCGATCCACCCGGCGGTCGTGGACACAGACCAGATGGCCGTCACTGGTCAACCGCACGTCGCACTCGACCCCGTCGGCACCTTCCTTGAGGGCAAGATCATAGGCCGCGAGCGTGTGCTCCGGGCGCCTGATCGACGCGCCTCGGTGGGCGACCACGAAAGGGTGCCCGACCAAGACTTCGTCGGCCGATGCCATGGCTCTACGCTGCCGGTTCCCGCCCGTTCGACTCAAGCACCGCAGCGGGCGGCGTGTCTTCGGCGGGGTGTTCTGGTGCGTCACGCCGATCGTCGGCGACCACCACCCACCGGTGTGTGGGCCGCTGCGCCGCCCGGCCCTCAAACCCCTCGAAAACCCTCGCCGCCGCTGCGACCGCGGCCCCGCCCAGCAGGTAGGCGATCGCCATCGCCACCGTGTTGTTGGCGATGCCCTGGGCGTCTTGTGCCCGGCTGGTGGCGGTGGCGAGGATCGACATCGCAGTGCTGAGCGCCCAGAGCAGCCACCACACCACAATCGGTTTGCGCAGCCGCGGCAACCGACCCTCCCACTCAGCCACTTCGAGGACGTACACCGGCGCCCAGGCCAGGTTGACCAGCGGCACCAGGCAGCCCGCCCACAGGGCCCAGCCTGGCCGCGAATCGGGCAGGTGCGGTTGGGCGAAGGCCTTGAAGGCCTGGGCCCGGCGCTCGATCAGCCAACGGGTCAGCAGCACAGCGCAGCCGATCACCGCCGCGACGGCCGCCAAGCTGGCCAGCCCGGACAACCACACCGCGGCCCCGGCCACCACTGGGTGCAGCAGAATGGTGCGGTTGACGATCAGCAACGCATAGACCACAGCCTGGGTAAGTGCGGCCACGCCCAGCACCGCCATGGTCGCGAACAGCATCTTTCGCACCGCCCGAGCGTGACGGGCCGATAGCCCGCGTCGCTCCGGCGACTTCGGCGGTGCCACCGACGGGTCCACCCGGTCCATCAGGCTCCACCGGGGTATCACGGCATAGCGGGGCGTGGGGCCCAGCTCGCGACGCCGCGGGCGCGGCGGGGGAGGCGGGCCGGGCCGCACCGCGATCCAGCGGTAACCGGGTGTCAGCTGGGGTGCAGGCCGCCGTGTGGCTGCCGCCGCGGGCGGAGCGCTCGCCCGCAGGTTCTGCTGCAGTTCGGCATCTTGCGCATCGCTGAGCGGTGCCCACAGTGCGCCGTGACACCGCGGGCACCACGCTCGCCGCCGATCGTGCACGTTCCATTGGGTGCCGCACCGGGAGCACACCTGGATCACCGCACCAGCGTAGCGAGCGGCCGGCCCGGATGTGGCTCGTGGGCCTGCGACAGCTATTCCGGCGGTATCCACAGTTTCCACAGGCTTATCCACAGCGGGGTCGCCAACCGCAGCCCGCTGACCCGCCCTCTGCGTTCCCAACGGACCACAGTTGTGGACAACATTTCACCCCACACCCCCGCCATTAACATCCTCGTCGGGGGTCGAGCGAAATGTCTTGCCGCGCTAACTACCTGCTGTCGCACTCGGTCTCGGCGTGTGCTCAGAGCCGGCGCCGGCCCGCCATTTTCACAGTGGCGCCGGACACGCTATGATCGCGCCCACGGTAGTTGTGACACATCTCACGGGAGTTGATGGCGAGTGCAGGTCAGGACAGTTCGATGACGACACATCCGATCGGATCACAGTCCGCGGCGGCGCCGTCGCAGTGGTATTCAGGGTATCCGGGATCGCCGACGTGCAACCGTGCCCATCTGCTGGCCGGCGTGCGCGCCGGGTTGATCGCACTGATGTTGTTGACAGTTCTGGTCGGGATCGTTCTGCTCTAAGGCGATCTGCGGCGAATTCTCCTGGCGCCCGGGTGCGTTCTTGCGGTGCACGCTGTCATAGAGCAATGTTGACAGCGGGTGACAGACAACGATCGAAGGAAGGAACCACGTGGCTGAATACACTTTGCCGGACCTGGACTGGGACTACGGCGCACTGGAACCGCACATCTCGGGCCAGATCAACGAGCTTCACCACGCCAAACACCACGCCGGCTACGTCAAGGGCGCGAACGATGCGCTCGCCAAGCTCGAGGAATTACGGGCCAAGGAAGACTTCTCGGCGGTCTTGCTCTACGAGAAGAACCTCGCGTTCAATCTCGCCGCCCACGTCAACCACAGCCTGTGGTGGAAGAACCTCTCCCCTGACGGCGGTGACAAACCGACCGGGGAACTCGCGGCCGGCATCGACGACGCATTCGGATCGTTCGACAAGTTTCGTGCGCAGTTCCACGCGGCCGCCACCACCGTACAGGGATCCGGCTGGGCGGCGCTCGGCTGGGATAGCCTCGCCCAGAAGCTGCTGATCTTCCAGGTCTACGACCACCAGACCAACTTCCCGCTCGGCATCGTCCCGCTGCTGGTGCTCGACATGTGGGAGCACGCGTTTTACCTGCAGTACAAGAACGTCAAAGCTGACTTCGCCAAGGCCTTCTGGAACGTGGTCAACTGGGCGGACGTACAGTCGCGGTACACCGCTGCCACGTCGAAGACCGCGGGGCTGATTTTCGGCTGAGCGTCGGCGCCGACGGACCCGGCTCCCACGCTCGGTAGCAAATTCCACCAGCCGACGATCACTACTGAGTGCGCGTTGCCGCGCCGGCGGTGGCAGTGCCTGCGTGGCATCGCTACGGTGTCCTGGCCCGCAGCGCCGGCAACGACGGTGACGGGATTTCGCTTGATATACCCTATTTGACGGGGTATGCGTCGCTCGTTCGAGCTGCCGACGGGGTTTTCAGGCGACCAACGTCGGATTCCTGCCATGTTCGCTCTTGGTTGTGCGCCTCACTATCGTTACGATGATCAGCAAATACGAGCACACCAGCCTTTGTGGAGGTTCCATCGATGAGCACGACGTTCGCCGCTCGGCTGAACCGCCTCTTCGACACGGTGTACCCACCCGGGCGCGG
Source organism: Mycobacterium sp. TH-M106 (assembly GCF_057473765.1). Classification (NCBI taxonomy): domain Bacteria; kingdom Bacillati; phylum Actinomycetota; class Actinomycetes; order Mycobacteriales; family Mycobacteriaceae; genus Mycobacterium; species Mycobacterium sp. TH-M106. The sequence continues at coordinate 8,336 of NZ_JBYCLE010000476.1, forward strand.
CCCCCACACGTCTGCCGAGGTGATCGCTGCGCTCAAGGCGGAAGGCATCACGATGTCGGCTCCGTACCTGTCCCAGCTGCGCTCGGGCAACCGGACGAACCCGTCGGCGGCGACCATGGCGGCGCTGGCCAACTTCTTCCGGATCAAACCCGCTTTTTTCACCGACGACGATTACTACGAGAAGCTCGACGCCGAGTTGACGTGGCTGGCCGGTGTCCGCGACGAGGGCGTACGCCGCATCGCGACGCGAGCCGTCGGACTCTCACCTGACGCCCAGGAGGACATTTTGGCCCGGATAGCCGAGTTGCGGCGCAGAGAGCACCTGAGCGCCTGAAGCGTCGAGCTCCGAGACACCGGGAGGCAGCGGGGATGAGAAGCCCTATGTCAAGCCACCGCGTCTTGGGTCGTGATGAATCGTTGGAGTGCTCGGTGTTTGGTGGGGTCGTAGGGGACGTTGTCTTGC
>NZ_JBYCLE010000477.1:0-2869 GCF_057473765.1 Mycobacterium sp. TH-M106
CCAGTGAGGAGCAGCGGGTGCCGGAGAAGGACAACGACCAAACCACTGACGATGCTTCCGTGGAAACCACATCGGTCTTTCGCGCCGAGTTCCTCAACGAGCTGGAAGCTCCCGCACAGGCCGGCAGTGAGAGCATCGTTTCCGGTGTCGAGGGACTGCCGGCCGGCTCGGCGCTGCTGGTTGTCAAGCGAGGCCCCAACGCCGGGTCGCGGTTCCTGCTCGACCAGGCGGTGACCGCGGCGGGGCGCCACCCTGACAGCGACATCTTCCTCGACGACGTCACGGTCAGCCGTCGCCACGCCGAGTTCCGCTTGGAGGCCGACGAATTCCAGGTCGTCGACGTCGGGAGCCTCAACGGCACCTACGTCAACCGGGAGCCGGTCGATTCGGCGGTGTTGGCCAACGGCGATGAGGTCCAGATCGGCAAGTTTCGCCTGGTTTTCTTGACCGGCCCGAAAACCGGCGAGAATGAGGCCGGGCCCGGCAGCTAGTGACCGCGCCCCGACCAGCCTCGGCAGCCGATCCGGTCGGCATGTCGATCGGAGCGGTGCTGGATCTGCTCCGACCGGATTTTCCGGACGTCACGATCTCCAAGATCCGATTCCTGGAGACCGAGGGGCTGGTGACGCCGCAGCGCGCCGCATCGGGGTATCGCAGGTTCAGCGCCTATGACTGTGCACGGCTGCGTTTCATCCTGACCGCCCAGCGGGATCACTACCTGCCGCTGAAGGTGATCAAGGCACGATTGGACGCCGAGCCCGACGGTGAGCTGCCGTCACCCGGATCGGTCTACGGGGGACCGCGATTGGTGCCGATGGCTGACGGCGGGCTGATGACCGGTATCCCCGGCGGTGCCCTTGGCGACCTGGCTGACGTCTCGCCGACCCGTGTCACTCCGCCGGTGGCACCCACCGCGACCCGATTGAGCCGTGGGGATCTGTTGGAACGCTCCGGCGCCGACGACAAACTTTTGACGGCGCTGCTACGGGCGGGGGTGATCACTACCGGGCCGGGCGGCTTCTTCGACGATCAGGCGGTCGTCATCGTCCAATGCGCGCAGGCGCTGGCCGAATACGGGGTCGAACCCCGACATCTGAGGGCGTTTCGCTCGGCGGCCGACCGACAGTCCGATCTGATCGCGCAGATCGCCGGGCCGGTGGTCAAAGGGGGAAAAGCCGGTGCCCGCGACCGCGCCGACGATCTGGCGCGCGAAGTTGCAGCGCTGGCGATCACTCTGCATACGGCGCTGGTCAAGTCGGCGGTCCGCGACGTTCTGCATCGCTGAGGACTAGACTTCGTTCGACGGCACAGGCGTATCCGGAGGGCAGACTCAGATGGGTGAAGTGCGCGTAGTCGGCATTCGCGTCGAGCAGCCGCAGAATCAACCGGTGCTGCTGCTGCGCGAGGCCGACGGCGACCGGTACCTACCGATCTGGATCGGCCAGGCCGAGGCCGCGGCGATCGCGTTAGAACAACAAGGCGTTGAGCCGGCCCGACCGCTGACCCACGATTTGATCCGCGACCTCATTGCTGCACTTGGGCATTCGCTCAAGGAGGTGCGGATCGTCGACCTGCAGGAAGGTACGTTCTACGCGGATTTGATTTTCGACCGCAATATCACGGTGTCGGCCCGGCCATCGGACTCGGTGGCCATCGCCCTGCGCGTCGGGGTGCCGATCTACGTCGAGGAGGCGGTGCTGGCCGAGGCGGGCCTGCTGATCCCCGACGAGGGCGACGACGAGTCCGGCGGGGCGGTTCGCGAGGACGAGGTCGAGAAGTTCAAGGAGTTCCTCGACAGTGTGTCACCGGACGATTTCAAGGCCACCTGACCTGGTGCGACGTCACGGATGCGTCTCATCTGACCCCGCGGTTCCGACACGCCCGGCGGAAAGCACCGCCCGAACGTCCCCTCGACCGTACCTTAGATGATGACGTGACGAGTTGAGCACGATAGCTCGTCGAAAAGCGTATGCTCACAAGCGTCTCGGGCTAGAGCAAACGAGCGCGACCGGCGAGAGGAAGCATCGTGGGCGAGCCACCCCGGCAGGAACAACTCGACCTTGCTGATCAGGTCACTCCGAGCGGCGGGGAGCAACCGGTGCAGGCCGGCCTGTTTCCCGACGATTCGGTGCCCGACGAGTTGGTCGGCTACCGCGGTCCCAGCGCATGCCAGATTGCCGGCATCACCTACCGTCAGCTCGATTACTGGGCGCGCACGGCGCTGGTGGTGCCATCGATCCGCGGTGCGGCCGGTTCCGGCAGCCAGCGGCTGTACTCGTTCAAAGACATCCTGGTGCTCAAGATCGTCAAGCGGCTGCTCGACACCGGTATCTCACTGCACAACATCCGGGTAGCCGTCGACCACTTGCGCCAGCGTGGTGTGCAGGATCTGGCCAACATCACGCTGTTCTCCGACGGCACCACCGTGTATGAGTGCACGTCCGCCGAGGAGGTCGTCGACTTGCTGCAAGGCGGGCAGGGCGTTTTCGGGATCGCGGTGTCGGGAGCGATGCGTGAGCTCACCGGCGTCATCGCCGACTTTCCCGGAGAGCGCGCTGACGGCGGCGAGTCGCTCCGGACACCCGAGGACGAGTTGGCCAGCCGCCGCAAGTACCGCGACCGCAAAACCGGCTAGCCAGCGCTCGTGTTCCTGCGAACATGCGCAAAATCGCACTGGCGGCGCCTCGGCAGTGCGATTTTGTGCATGCTCGCCGAGTAACATGAACGTCGCATCGCACTCGAGCGGGAGAGTTTCGTGGCAGCCAGCCACGAACGCCGAAGGAGCAACACCTCTCCGTCAACCTCTCAGGCCCGAAGGACCGCGCGAAGACGACGATGCCTCTGGAAAGCGGTGGCGACCGGCAGCGGT
>NZ_JBYCLE010000478.1:0-4404 GCF_057473765.1 Mycobacterium sp. TH-M106
CGTTCGACGCGCCACGCTCGACGAGCGTTGGGCACGGCAGTGAACCGGTTCGTGCCGGAGAGGCGCCATACAGCGTGGCCAGCGTAGGGATGGACACCCTAGGCTCTTCGATAATTCAACGAAACTCCTATAGCATTCCGTCGGCAACAGTAAGCGCCGCGTCGAGGATTGCCAACCCCGCTCGCGCTTCTTGCTCAGTGATGGTGCAGGGCGGGACGACGTGAATCCGGTTGAAGTTAGCGAACGGCAACATTCCGCCCTCCTTGCAGGTGTTTATGACCGCCGCCATCGCGGGACTGGATCCGCCGTACGGCGCCAGCGGTTCCCGAGTGCTCTGGTTGGCAACGAGCTCGACGGCCCAGAACATACCGATTCCGCGGACCTCGCCGACGCAGGGGTGGCGGTCTGCGAGGTCCGCAAGACAAGGCCCGATGACTTCCTCCCCGATGCGTGCAGCGTTGCCAACGACATCGTCGCGCTCCATCACATTGATCGTGGCTACCGCGGCAGCCGTGGCCAGCGGGTGCCCTGAATAGGTGAGGCCACCCGGATAAACACGGTGGGCAAAAGTATCGGCGATCGCCGGACTGATTGCCACGCCACCGAGGGGCACGTAGCCGGATGTGACGCCTTTACCGAACGTCATCAAATCGGGAACAACATCGAAATGCTCGATCGCGAACCACTTTCCGGTGCGGCCAAATCCTGCCATGACCTCGTCGGCGATAAAGGCTATGTCGTAGCGATCACACAACTCGCGTACGCCAGCCATATACCCTTGAGGGGGCACCATTACACCCGCCGTGCCCGGGATCGATTCCAGAATTATTGCGGCAATGGTCGACGGGCCCTCGAGACGAATGACCTCGTCAAGATGAGCCAGTGCGCGCTGCGTTTCCTCCTGCTCGGTGGAGGCGCTGAATTGCGAGCGGTAGAGAAATGGCCCGAAGAAGTGCACGATGCCACTGCTGCCGCGGTCGTTGGGCCACCTCCGAGGATCGCCGGTCAAGTTGATCGCGGTGTCCGTGCCGCCGTGGTAAGAGCGATACCTGCTCAGCACCTTGTACTTTCCGGTGTGCAGTCGCGCCATGCGGACGGCGTGTTCGTTGGCGTCGGCGCCACCGGCGGTGAAGAATATCCTGTTCAAGTCGCCTGGAGTGCGCTCGCTGATTAGGCGCGCAGCCTCCGAACGGGCATCGTTTGCGTGCTGAGGTGCCACCGTGCACAACATTGCGGCCTGAGCCTGGATCGCTTCTATGACGCGAAGGTTCTGGTGGCCGATGTTCGTGTATACCAGCTGAGATGTAAAGTCCAGCAGCCTGTTTCCATTACCATCCCAGATGTAGCAGCCTTCTGACGCGACCACCGTCATTGGCGTGAGCTGAGCTTGCGCCGACCACGAGTGGAATACATGTGCGCGATCGAGTTCGTAGGCGCGCGCTGCCAGTAGCCTAGCTTCCTCGACTGACAGATTGTTAGGAAGAGTGAAAGTGTCGGGCATGATTGCCATGGTCAGCCACTCACTTGTTCTCGGGGAAGCCAAGGTTCACGCCACCATGACTGGGATCGGGCCAGCGCTGCGTGACGACCTTGCCACGGGTGAAGAATTGGATTCCTTCGGCGCCGTGGGCATGGATGTCACCGAAAAGGGACGCCTTCCAGCCACCGAAGCTGTAGTACGCCATCGGGACCGGTATAGGGACATTAATGCCGACCATGCCGACCTCGACCTCATTTTGGAAACGCCGGGCTGCACCACCGTCGTACGTGAAGATCGCCGTGCCGTTGCCATAGAGATTGGAATTGATTAATTCCATTGCGTCGTCGTACGTCTCGACCCGCACCACCGACAATACCGGCCCGAATATCTCATCCGTGTAGACAGTCATATCGGGCGTGACGTTGTCGATCAGCGTTGGGCCCAACCAGAAACCGTCTTCGTCGCCATCCGGTGAAACTTGGCGGCCGTCAAGAACTACTTTGGCACCTGCGGCCTCACCGGCACCGATGTAGGCAGCGACTTTGTCCCGGTGCACCTTCGTCACCAGAGGGCCCATGTCCGATCCCCTGGTCCCGTCACCAGTCTTGATGGCGGCGGCGCGTTCCGCGATCTTGGCGACCAGATCGTCGGCGATCGGTCCGACGGCTACGCAGGTTGAGATAGCCATACAGCGTTCACCCGCAGAGCCGAAGCCGGCGCTGACCATCGCGTCAGCGGCCAGATCCAGGTCGGCGTCGGGCAGGATCACCGCGTGATTCTTGGCCCCTCCCAAGGCCTGCACCCGTTTGCCCGCCGCGGTGCCGTTGGTATAGACGTACCGCGCGATCGGCGTTGACCCGACGAAACTGATCGACTTGAGCTTTTCATTAGCCAACATCTCGTCGACAACGGTCTTGTCTCCCTGCAACACATTGAACACTCCTGCAGGAAGTCCGGCCTCCTTCCAGAGTTCGGCCACCCACAACGACGAGCTGGGGTCCTTCTCCGACGGCTTGACCACCACGGTATTACCGCAGGCGATCGCAATGGGGAAAAACCACATTGGCACCATCGCAGGAAAATTGAACGGCGAAATGATGCCCACCGGGCCCAGCGGCTGGCGGATCGAGTACGTATCCAACTTGGTCGAGGCGTTCTCGGTGAACCCGCCCTTAAGCAAAGAAGGAATGCCGCAGGCAAACTCGACAACCTCCTGGCCGCGTGTCACCTCGGCTAAAGCATCGGAGACCACCTTGCCGTGCTCACTGGTGATCAGCTCTGCCAGTGCCGGCTTGCGCTCATTGAGAAGCTCCCGAAATGCGAATAGGGTCGCGACTCGCCTTGCGAGCGAGGTGTCGCGCCACGTGGGGAAGGCTGCCGCAGCCGCGTCGATCACCGCCCGCGCATCCGCGACGCTCCCCAACGCCACCTCGCCCGTGATGGCCCCTGTGGCCGGGTTGGTCACCGGCGCGGTCGCCCCGCTTCCGCCCGTAAACAACTGATTGTTGACCCAGTGACTGATGGTAACCGGCATTGCGACCTTCCCTCGTTAACAACGTGCGGGTCGGTTTCAACCCCGCAGTCCATCGACCCCGTCAAGTTTGGGGCCTGACGCCCGGAAGGGACATTGTCAGTAGGTCATATTTTTGTACGATTTGTTTACAACCTGTAAGTACCATTCGGTGGTGCAGTGGTTGCCGCGGGTTCATGGGATCTGCACCTAATGCCGTAGGTCGTGCAACCGGGGGCGACACCTGGCCGAGCGTGGCTGCAGTCCGGCACGGCTGACCAGGTCGCGGGAGGTCGATTCCGCTCGACAGTCCGACAACCGGGTGCCCACATTGGGCAACGAGAAGTTCGCCGCGGTCGGTGTTGGGAGCAGTCGGGCCCGATTGCGGTCGTAGTCGATCAGCGCCGCAGCGGTGGATGTTTGCAGCGGCACTTGCTGGCTCTTGCCAAATTTCCCGTTGCGGATGTCAAGCCTACCGCCTGTGAGGTCGCTATCGCGGCGTTCCGAGGTTGAGCGCTTCCCCGTGGAGCATGCCCGTCACCGCCGTCAAGCCGATGAGCGTTTCGTAGGCCGCCGCGACCATCGGTGAGCGCGAACCTCGCGCTGTTGTCATCAGCGCCTCGATGTCCTGGGACGAATACAAGTACGGCGTGGCTCCCTTGGTGCTCAGCGGCTTCAGTTCGGCTGGCGGAACTTTGATCCCGGATATACGCGGATACAGGTAGGTGATGAAACCGGGCAGCACCGAAAGCCGATAGGCCCGCCACGCCGGGTCGGCCTAAGTAGGCTGTCGCGCCCCGTCGACCGCGACATCAATGGTTATTTTCGGTGTGACAGCCTGGCCTACCGAATCGTTTTATGATCGTGTTCAAGCGCGGCGTGCTGACATCGCTGTGGGTGGCAGGCCCGGTCGTGGGTTGATCCATACGGCGTCGCCCTCGACAAGGTGTGCGAGCGGTACGAGAACTGGGTGTGGAGATCAACACTCATATCGGGCTCGACGGTGTCGACCACAACCAGGGCGGCGGCCTCGCCGGAAGCGCACGGGCTGCCGGCGCCATGGTCGACTTTTGCACCGCAACGCGGGCACTTATTGCCTCGCAAGATCTTCTTCCTGATCATGCCCGCACGCCTCCGCGATCGGCGACCTGATCTGGGCGGCGATGCGCGGGCTGGTGGTGTCTCAGTTCGTCGCCGGGACCCCCGTCGATACCTCCGCCGAACAGCAGGCACTCGTGTACATGATCTGCGCCTACCTTGACCGGCACCGGGCGGATCGGGCTACTTCCAGGCGAACACCGGTTGTTCCAGTTCGTAAACCGGGTCGTGGCGCCCTTCCAGGCCCAGCCACCGCAGTTGCAGCAGCACCGCACCCGTCGGCGCGTGGATGAGGTCATTGCCCAACGGGATCTGT
>NZ_JBYCLE010000479.1:0-6601 GCF_057473765.1 Mycobacterium sp. TH-M106
CTACACCGCAAGCACTTTCGGTGGTGCACCTGTGGGTCGCGTGCTGGGCAGATGCCCAGCTGGCCAAGACGGTGAAGTCACTGGAGGAACATATCTATCGACTCGCTGTCGGCGCTGCGGAAGCGCTGGACGCCCCTGCTCCGGATTTCTCCGCACGAAGCTACATGGATACGGTGATGGTGGTGGTCTGCGGGCTCATCATGTCGATGCCGGTGTGGGGTATCGACGCCATCAACGCCCGGTGGGAGGCCGCCAAGGCCACCCTGCTGCGGGCCGCTGGCGAGCACGTCGATGCTGGCGCTGACGCCGGCCCCGCGCTCGTCGGCGGATCTGACTGATCGGATGAACGGCAAACTGAAACCTGTTGCCTAGGAGTGGTGTGTCGGCATGCCCAGCATGATCTCGTCCATGTCCCTTCCCGTTGCCACCGAGTGTGTTTTAGTGACACGCTCGTGTGGCGTCCCCCTGCGGGGTTTGGGTTCTGGCTTCACTGCCCAGGGCCGCCGCTTGCGCGGATCGGTCTTACCTGGGCTCGCCAGGCCAGCGGTCTGCGCTGGTCTGGCCCGGCGTCTCCAGCGCTGCCGCTGTAACTGCTGACGAACGGCGCCGTGGTCCCGACTGGACCACAACTGACATATCCCGGCCAGTCACGGGGATTAAGTTATGCTGCGACCCTAGCTTCGCCCTACAACAAGCAATCCTCGAACACATCAAAGTGCACTCAAGCACACCCAAGCTTCAACAGTTGCCAACCCCGACGCTGTCGGGTGAGGTCGACAGGCCTGTTTGTCGGTGGTGTGCTGTAGGAACAGAAGCATGAATCTGGCGGTGTGGGCTGAGCGCAATGGTGTGGTGCGGGTGACTGCGTATCGCTGGTTTCGCGCCGGCCTGTTGCCGGTGCCGGCCCGCAAGGTTGGGCGACTGATTCTCGTCGACGAGCCCGTCGGGGCGCCGGCCCGGCGAGGGCGGACGGCAGTGTACGCGCGGGTGTCGTCGGCTGATCAGAAATCGGATCTGGATCGGCAGGTAGCGCGGGTGACCTCGTGGGCGACGGCTGCACAGATACCTGTCGACAAGGTCGTTACCGAAGTCGGGTCAGCGCTGAACGGGCACCGCCGCAAGTTCCTTGCGCTGCTGCGTGATCCGGCCGTAACGCGGATCGTGGTGGAACATCGGGACCGGTTCTGCCGGTTCGGTTCCGAGTATGTTCAGGCCGCACTGGCCGCCCAAGGCCGTGAGCTGATTGTGGTGGATTCGGCCGAGGTTGACGATGACCTGGTGCGCGAGATCACCGAGATCTTGACGTCGATGTGTGCTCGACGCTACGGCAAACGTGCTGCTGCCAACCGTGCTCAGCGTGCCGTCGCCGCGGCGGCTGGCGACGGGGATCGCGAGGCGGCCTGAGGTGGCGAAATTCGAGGATCCTGACGGCTGGACGGTCCAAGCGTACCGGTTCACGCTGGACCCAACCGAAGATCAGGATCGGGCGTTGGCCAGGCATTTCGGTGCCCGTCGTAAGGCTTTCAACTGGACGGTCGCCACCTTGAAAGCTGACCGAATTCTTGGGCGCAAGCCTCACCATTTATGGCGGGGTGAGCCCATCCCGTGTGTCGCCGGGCGCAGCCCGGCGCTCAGAGTGGTCGGGTTTGTCCGTTGATGTATTGCTTGATGATGGACAGGGGCGCGCCTCCGCAGGAGACGGCGAAATAGGACGGGGACCACAGGTGGCCGCGCATGCGGGCGCGGACACACGCACCGGTGAATTCGCGGCGCACCTCGTACGTGGTGCGGCCTTTGAGACGTTGCGCGAGAACGGAGATCGCCAGCGTGGGCGGGTAAGCGACCAGAGATGGACATGGTCGGCCTCACCGTTGAATTCGACCAGCTCGACATCGAGCTCGGCCCACACGGTGCGCATGGTGACTTCGGCGAAGGTGAGCATCGGATCGGTGAACAGTTTGCGTCGAAACTTGGTGACGAAAATCAGGTGGGCGTGCAGTGCCGACACGCTGTGCCGAGCGCGGCGATACGTCGTTTGTGTCGGTGGGCGCTTCTACGGTTGTGCTGTGGGTAAGACCTACCGCATCCCACCGACACCGACTGGTGAGCAGCCGGTGCGCGGGCCGAGGGCGCGTAAGCGGGTCAGGGGCGCGCCGACGCATGTGCGGTCGTGGCCGCTGCGGCCGAATCCAACGCAGTGCCGTGAGATCGGTATTCGGTTTTTCACCGGGGTGCGGGTGTATAACGCGGTGCTGGGGGAGTTCATCACGCGTAGCCGCGCGGTGAAGGCCGATCCGGACTGGCAGGTGGCGCGGGAGCTGCCGCACCGCAGTCCAGCTGAGTGTCAGCTCCGGCGATCGGCTTTTCGGGCGGTGCAGGCCGCACATGGGTTCACCGCCGACGCCGCGCAGTCATTCGCCTCCTCGCTGCGCAAGTCATGGGTGCGCGAACAGTTGCCTGCTCAGGAGACCCAGAACCTGGGGGCGCGAGCGTTCGACGCTGTCAAACACTGGCACCTCGGTAAGAAAGGCAAGCCGCGGTTCAAGTCGACCAAGCGGGGACTGCGTTCGTTGGCGGCCAAGGACGGCAACGGCGGGTTGCGTCCCAAGACCGATGAGGCTGGGCGGCTGGTCGGTTTGCAGTGGGGAGCGGGGTTTGTGGTGGCGATCGCCGTGCCGGCCGCGTCGGGGCGGCGCGAGACGGAACAGCAGGCCGAGCTCGCCGAGATTGAGGCGCTGATCGCGGCGGGCAAGGTGTTATCGACGCGGATTGTGCGCACCGTGATCAACGGGCGCGACACCTACCGCATGCAGCTGGTCTGCGATGGGCGCCCAACCCGGCGGCACCCGATTGGCGACGGGCGGGTGTCGTTCGACCTCGGCCCGAGCCAGATCGCGGTGGCCGTGTCGCGCGGTGATGGGAGCTGGTCGGGGTGGGTGGAGCCGCTGGCCGATGCCATCGGGTTGGACACGATGCGGCTGCGGCGCGCCCAGCGGCATCTGGATCGTCAGCACCGCGCCGGATCACCGGAGTGTTTCCGCGCCGATGGCACCCACGCGTGGGCCCGGTGCCGGTGGCGGCGTTCGCGGGCCGCGCAGCGGACCGCGATGCGGGTGGCCGAGTTGCATCGCCGCCTGGCCGAGCACCGCAAGTCCCTGCATGGGGCGCTGGGCAACCGGCTGCTGGGCCACGGCAGCCAGTTCGCGTGCGAGCGGCTAGATTATGTGTCGTGGCAGAAGAGCTTTCCGCGCAGTGTGCGCGATAGGGCACCAGGGTTGCTGGTGGAGGTGATGCGCCGCAAGGCTGAAAGCGCCGGCGGGCAGCCACTCTACGAGTACAACCCGCGCACCACCGCCTTGTCGCAAACCTGCCTGTGCGGGAACCGCAAGAAGAAACCGCTTTCGCAACGGACCCACCGCTGCGAGTGCGGCATTCGAGAAGGTCGCGACCTGTTTTCGGCGTTCCTGGGACTGCATGTCCACACGGCCGCTGATGGGGTCGATCGGCTGGACTTGCAGGCAGCCAACATTGGCTGGCTGCATCGTCAGGACGTCGACGAGTCGCCGAAGTCCAGCCGTAGTGCGCAAGCACGCAAGCGGCGAGGCCGCAGACATCCGCCCTCGCGGAGGTCGGTGGCGCGCATCAAAGCCCGACGCGCAGCGCGGGCCAGGACGCGACAGAGCCGCTCGGCGCGAACCTCCACTGCCGACCAGCCCACGGCGATGGCCGCATGAGCGGCCATCGAGACAGCCGACCGGCACGAGGAATCCCCGCAGTTCACTGCGGGGAGGAAGTCAAAGAGCAGAAACTCAGTGCCGCCGATGCGGCGCTGCGCCAACGTCTTACGGAGTTGTGCGTGCACATTCCCTGCGGGGGCGTGCGGGGCCCGGTGCGGCGCAGGGATCCGTGGCATCCGGGGACTCGGATACTGTGGCAGTCCTGCCGCGACGAGGACTCCCCGGAAGTCTGGGAGTACGCCGACGTGTCGCGGGAGCGCGATCTATGCATGATCTGCTTTCGGGGCACGGCAGGGGGGCCGTCACGCTGGGCGTGGCTGGCTTGTGAGGACTGCCGCGCCGTCAACACCGCACTCGAATCCGCCTGGGGTGTGCGCCCGTTCCGCCTGGGCCGGCACAGCATCATGAACGGCGTCGGTGTCCGCGGCGGCAGTCCGCCGCACGTCAGGAGCGAGGAGATCGCCCGGCTGGTGGAGTTCGCGCGCGGCGACGGCCGGTTGCGGGGCTGGCGCACAACGGAGTATCGGCGGTTGGCGGGCACGTTCGCTCCGCTCGCCGACATCCCGCTGCGGGAATGGCAGCAGGAATGGCCGCCCAGCCGAAAGGCGTCTGCCGATGCGTTCTCACGGCTGCTGCGGCTGCAGCTGCCGCTGCGGTTCGAGGACTGACCGGTGCGCTCGTCCTCGATCCCGCACGGCACCGTCATGTCCATAGCGAGCAGATCGGGACAGCGACGATGCGGTCCGTCAGCGGATAACGGTGAGGCCCACAATGCAAGACGGCGCCGCCGATGAAGCGATCGCCGAGTTGATCGCGCAGCCACTGCAGGTGCTTGGCGTCGCTGGGACCCGGCCCACCGCTTGATTTGACCTCGAATCCGAACACGCGTCCGTCGGCGTACTCGACGATGATGCCGACCTCATGTCGTCCTTGCTCGGACCGCAGGTGATAGAGGCTGGGTTCGGCAGTACTGACGGCTGCCTCGGCACGCAGTTGCGCCATGACGAATGTATCGAGCAATCGTCCTAACAGGTCACCGTCGCGGCGGACACCAGTGATGTCCAGACGAAGTTGCGCCGCAACGATACCCGGGTCGACGACGTACCTCCTGGGTGCGCGCACCAGACGTTTGAGACGGTGCGTCCACCAGGCCGGCACCTCATCGATCATCAAAAGGTTGCCGAGCAGACGGTCGTAGGCGAGCGCAGTCATGCGGCTTATACCGGCGCTGCCATAAAGAGTTTTGGCGTCGACGGCGCCGGCGGTGTTCACGCACAGCACGTGCAGGTAGCGCCGTAGCAACATCGGGTCGCGGCCGGCGCCGAGCATTTCGACGTCGCGGGTTATCAACTGGTCGATGTATGCCCGCAGCCACTGTCGGCCGATCCGCTCCGACGAAGCCAGCACGGACTCGGGGAAGCCGCCGCGCAAGGCCCGCCAACAACTCCTCGATCAATGGGTCGACGAGCCGGGGCAGGTAGGGCATCGGCATGCAGTGATAGTCGCGCTTTCCCGCAGCTCTCAGTAGCGATATACCGCACGCTTCACTAGCGTTTTCCCGCACTTCCCACCCGGGCGGCGAGCCCTGGCGGTCGGCCGCGGGCCTCGGCGGTCAGCCCTTGAAGTAGACGATCTGGTGGCTGCTGGCCAGCAGTTGGCCCTCGCGGGACCACAGGTGCGCGCTCTGGTCGAAGTAGCCGCGGGAGAACCGGTTGGCGTGTGCACTGGCCAGCACGAAATCGTTGCCGACGGTGTCGAGTTCGCGCTGATCCGCGTGAAAGTAACTGGTCAGCGAGATCGTGCTGGCCGGCACGACCCGCCCGCGGCGCAGGAACACCCTGGGGTAGAAGACGTCGCACAGCGCCGCCAGCGCCGGAAAGTCGATCGCACGCCCGGCGGCGTCGCGCACCCACAGCGTGGTGGTCGACGACGGGCTCGGCGGCTGATCGGCGGGCACCGCACCTTCGGCGGGCACCGCACCTTCGGCGGGCACCGGTCCCTCGGCGGGCACTGGTCCCTCGGCGGGCACCGGTCCCTCGGCGAAGCGCATGTCGTAAACCTTGTCCCAGGCGATGATGTCGGCCAGCCCGCCCGGGGTGATCTGCTCGGGCGGCGGCGTGGCGCGCGGGTGGGTTTCGGTGTCGGCCCAGGTGTCACGGTGGACGCCGAACACGACGCTGGCGGTGGTCTTGACCTGGCCGCGCTGGCGAAGTTCGACGACCCAGTGCTGGCTGCTGCGGTTGGTGCGGGCGGCGTGCGCGGCGATATCGAACTCGCCGTCGGCGATCGGCCCGGCGTAGTTGACGGTCAGTGCGAGCGGGTCGCCGATGCGGTCGGGATGGGATTGCGCGGCGTGCAGCACGATCGCCGCGGTGATCCCGCCGAACGGCCCGACCATGTTGGCCCACTCCGGCTGGGTGTGGCCGCGCAGGGTGCCGGCGCCGAGGGAATCCAGCTGCAGGGCGCGGTCGAAGGGGTGCGGTGTGGCGGTATCGCGACGTTCACGTTCACCCACGACGTAGGACTCCTCACCGTTCTGCCGGGTCCAGCTTGCCAGAGGTGATCGGCGCGGCGGTGATGGAAGGGGTCGGTGCCAACCGTCACAACGGCCTGCTGGCCGTCGCTTTCGGAAAACGGGACGCTCACCGCGTCAGATCGGAGGCACCGGCAAAACAGTGATGCCCGTCTCGGTTTCCACATCGAACAGCAGGTCGCGGCGGTCGGGCAGATGCTCGGTGCCGACAACGGTCAAGGCGGTGTCGCAGACATCGCCCGCCGGGCCGAACAGCGCCAGGCAGGCTGCGGTGTGTGCGAGGTCGTGGCGTGCCCAGTAGCGGATGCCGGCAAAGCCCGCCCGATGCAGT
>NZ_JBYCLE010000480.1:0-9629 GCF_057473765.1 Mycobacterium sp. TH-M106
TCGCGCAGCGGCTCTACGAAAACGGCTACATCACCTACATGCGCACCGACTCGACCACGCTCTCGCAGGCGGCCATCGACGCCGCCCGTACTCAGGCCCGCCAGCTCTACGGCGAGGAGTTCGTCTCGCCGTCGCCGCGCCAATACACCCGCAAGGTGAAGAATGCGCAGGAAGCCCACGAGGCCATCCGGCCCGCCGGTGCGACCTTCGCGACACCCGACGCCGTGCGTCACGAGCTCGGCGGTGACGAGTTTCGGCTCTACGAACTGATCTGGCAGCGCACGGTGGCCTCGCAGATGGCCGACGCGCGGGGCACCACGCTGAGCCTGCGGATCGCCGGGACGTCCGGCCAGCGGCGGGTGACGTTCGCCGCCAGCGGGCGCACCATCACCTTCCCCGGATTCCTCAAGGCCTACGTGGAAACCGTCGACGAGCTGGCCGGCGGTGAGGCCGACGACGCCGAGCGGCGGCTGCCGCACCTGCGACAGGGGCAGCGGGTGGACGCGACCAAGCTGACCCCGGACGGGCACGCCACCAATCCCCCCGCCCGTTACACGGAGGCGTCGCTGGTCAAGGCCCTCGAGGAGCTGGGGATCGGTCGCCCGTCGACATATGCGTCGATCATCAAGACCATCCAGGACCGCGGCTACGTCTACAAGAGGGGCAGCGCACTGGTCCCGTCCTGGACGGCGTTCGCCGTGATCGGGCTGCTGGAGAAGCATTTCCGACGGCTGGTCGACTATGGGTTCACCGCCGCTATGGAAGACGAGCTCGACGCGATCGCCACCGGCCAGGAGAATCGCACCACCTGGCTGGCCAACTTCTACTTCGGCGGCGACCACGGTGTGCCCGATTCGGTGGCCCGGTCCGGCGGCCTGAAAAAACTGGTCGACGTCAACCTGGAAGACATCGACGCGCGGGAAGTCAACTCCATCAAGTTGTTCGACGATGCTGACGGCCGACCGGTCTACGTCCGGGTCGGCAAAAACGGGCCCTACCTAGAACGCATGGTCCTCGGCGATGACGGCGAACCGGCGCCGCAGCGCGCCAACCTCAACGATGCCCTCCCCCCCGACGAGCTGACCCTTGGTGTCGCCGAGAAAATGTTCGCCACCCCCCAGCAGGGCCGCGAACTCGGAGTGGATCCGGTTACCGGCCATCGGATCGTCGCCAAAGACGGCCGGTACGGGCCCTACGTCACCGAGGTCCTGCCGGAGCCCGACGCCGAACGCGGCCAGGGCAACAAAGCCAAGCAACCCCCCGGCCCGAAACCGCGCACCGGGTCACTGCTGCGCAGCATGGACCTGGAGACGGTGACCTTGGACGACGCGCTGAAGCTGCTGTCGCTGCCGCGCGTCGTCGGCGTCGATCCCGATTCCGGTGAGCAGATCACTGCCCAGAACGGCCGCTACGGACCGTATCTGAAGCGGGGCAGCGACTCTCGTTCGCTTGCCGGCGAAGACCAGATTTTCACCGTCACCCTCGACGAAGCGTTGAAGCTCTACGCCGAGCCGAAATATCGTGGCCGGCAAGCTGCTTCAACACCACCGCTGCGTGAACTGGGCACTGATCCCGCGACGGGTAAGCCGATGGTGATCAAGGATGGCCGGTTCGGGCCGTACGTCACCGACGGTGAAACCAACGCCAGCCTGCGCAAGGGCGACGAGGTGGCCTCGATCACCGATGAGCGCGCGGCTGAACTGCTGGCCGACCGCCGGGCCCGGGGTCCGGTCAAGCGGACCGCGAGAAAGGCCACGCGCAAAGCTGCCCCCAACACAGCGGCGAAGAAAGCCGGCAAGCGCGGTTAAAGCTGAGGCTGGTCAGCCTCGTCGGAAACCTCTTCGGCCACAGCCAGATTCACCGGCCGGGCCAGCTGAGTGGGCACGGTGCGCCCGCGCAGCTCGACCACTTCGCCGACTTCCCAGCACAGGGCTTCCGCGTCTACCGCACCGCTGACCGCGGCCGCCGACGCCAGCACGTGACCGTCCTCGAGCTTGGCCAGCTCGGTCAGCCGGGCCGCCTCGTTGACCGGATCTCCGATCACGGTGTATTCGAAGCGGGCCTGCGCGCCGATGTGGCCGGCGATGGCCTGCCCGGCCGACACCCCGATACCGAACTCCGCGGAGCCCAGCACCGGGAGCAGTTCGTCGTGCAGTTCACGGGCGGCGGCCAGCGCCGCGCCGGAGGCGTCGGGGTGTTCGATCGGAGCGCCGAAGATCGCCAGTGCGGCGTCGCCCTGGAATTTGTTGACGAAACCGCCGTGCCGACCGACGGTGTCCACCACCACCCGGAAGAACTCGTTGAGCAGGTTGACCACCTCGTCGGGCGGCCGGGTCGCGGCGAGCTGGGTGGAGCCGACCATGTCGACGAAGAGCACCGCGACCTTGCGTTCCTGCCCGCCAAGCTCGGTGCCACGCTCCAGTGCGCGCCGGGCGACGTCCTCACCGACGTAGCGGCCGAAGAGGTCGCGCAGCCGCTGTCGTTCGGCGAGGTCGCGCACCATGTCGTTGAACCCGGCCTGCAGCAGGCCGAGTTCGCTGGCGTCATAGATCTGCATGTGCGCGTTGTAGTTGCCGCGCTGCACCTCGCCCAGTGCCCAGCGGAGCTGGCGCAGCGGGTCGGCGACCGACATAGACACCAGCACGGTGCCGACCAGCCCGATGCCCAGTGCGACCAGCGCCATCAGCAGGATCGGGGTGAAGAGCTTGTCCGGCGGCGCGCTGAGCAGCGACATTTTGTCGGCCACCACTGTGAACACGATCGCTAGCAACGGCACGCCGGTGGACAGCAGCCAGGTCAGCAGCTGGCGCAGCAGCACCCCGGGTGTGTGCAGCTTCTCCGGCACTCCCTCCCGCAGCGCGGCGACGGCAACCGGCCGCAGCACCCGCTCGGACTGCAGGTAACCGATGATCGCGGTCGCGGCGGCACCCAAGGCGGTGGCGACCGCGGCCACCGGCGCCGCGCGGTTGGCCACCAATCCGCTGGCGAGGACGAACACCGTTCCGCCGACTGCCCAGTAGCCCAGGCTGATCAGCGTGCGGTAGAAGGGCATCCGCAGTGCACGTGAACGTGCCAGCTCGGTGGCCGCCGGGTCGGTCTCGGCCAGCAACTCGTCTCGTCGCTGCCACCGGAACACCGGCATCACCAGCCGCAGGCTCACCGAAAACCCCACCGCAAACAGGAGCGCCAGCACGACGGCGAAGATCGCGATGTTGATCCGCGGCAGATCCTGCAGTTCGATGCGGTCCTCCGGCGGCAGGCCGAAACGCAGGAACCCCGTCACGAACAGTGCGCCGATGACGTCGGCCTGCAGCATGCCCAGCGTGAACACCGGCCACGGGGTCCGCACCACCCACCGGATGAACCTGGCGATCCGCCCGCCGAGCACCGTCGCTGCACTCACCAGCCAACCGTATCGGTCGCGACCCCCGGTCCGGCGATGCGCCGATGACCGGCGGCGTCGGAATCGGGCACTACCCTCAGGGGCGATGGGTGAGGTTTTTGCGCGGCTGGTAGGCCAGCAGGCGGTGGAAGCCGAGCTGATGGCCGCGGCACAGGCTTCCCGGGATGATTCGGCTCACAAAACCACCGGTGTGGGCGCGATGTCACATGCGTGGTTGATCACCGGCCCACCGGGTTCGGGCCGTTCGATTGCGGCGTTGTGCTTCGCCGCCGCGCTGCAGTGCACCGCCGACGGGGTGCCTGGCTGCGGCCGGTGCCATGCGTGCACCACGACGCTGGCCGGCACCCACGCTGACGTGCGGCGCGTCGTCCCGGAAGGACTGTCCATCGGGGTGGACGACATGCGCGCGATCGTTCAGGTCGCATCCCGGCGGCCGAGCACCGGGCGTTGGCAGATCGTGCTGATCGAGGACGCCGACCGGCTCACCGAGGGTGCGGTGAACGCTCTGCTGAAGGTCGTCGAGGAGCCGCCGCCGTCGACGGTGTTTTTGCTGTGCGCGCCGTCGGTGGATCCCGACGACATCGCGATCACGCTGCGGTCGCGGTGTCGGCACGTCGCGCTGGTCACGCCGTCGCCGGCAGCGATCGCCGCGGTGCTGACCGACAGCGACGGCCTGGACGCCGACACGGCCGCCTGGGCGGCGTCGGTGAGCGGCGGCCACGTCGGCCGGGCGCGCCGGCTGGCCACCGACCCTCAGGCCCGCCAACGGCGCCAGCGTGCGCTGGGGTTGGCCCGCGACGCGGCGACATTGTCGCGTACCTATGCCGCGGCCGCGGAGTTGGTGGCTGCCGCCGAGGCCGAGGCCCGGGAGCTGACCGCTGCGCGCGCCGAGGCCGAAACCGAGGAACTACGTGTCGCGCTGGGGGCTGGGGGAACCGGAAGGGGCACCGCCGGGGCGCTGCGCGGCACCGCCGGGGCGATCAAGGAGCTTGAGCGGCGACAGAAGTCACGCCAGACTCGGGCGTTCCGCGATGCGCTGGATCGCGCGCTGATCGACCTGGCGGAGTTCTTCCGGGACGCGCTGCTGGTGGCGTCGCGGGCGGGCACCGCCGGCACTGTCGGCACTGTCGGCACTGTGGAGTCTGCCGGCGCTGTCGAGTCTGCCGGCGCCGTGCGGCCCAGCCACCCGGACATGGCCGACACGGTGGCGGCGATGGCCGCCCACGTCACGCCCGAGCGGTTGCTGCGCTGCATCGAGGCGGTGCTGGGCTGCCGCGAGGCGCTGGCGGTCAACGTCAAACCCCGCTTCGCCGTCGACGCGATGGTCGCCGCCATCGGCCAGGCGCTGCGCTTTGACCGGTAAACTCACCCCCACCCGGACCGCACCGGGCCCCGCCACCTTAGCTCAGTCGGCAGAGCGGCTCACTCGTAATGAGCAGGTCAGGAGTTCGATTCTCCTAGGTGGCTCGGACATCGCGCACAGGCGCATCATTGGTCGCCGGCAGCGCCGCCGGCACCGCCAAACCCGCCTTGGAGGCCCTCGTAATGTGCGCCGCCGCTGCCAGGCTCACCGGGCACAAGGCCGGAAGCGCCGCCGTCGCCGCCGTCGCCGCCGTCGCCGCCGTGGCCGTCTCCGGTGCCATTGCCACCGAAACCACCAGAGCCACCGTTGCCGCCGGTGGCACCGAAA
Organism: Mycobacterium sp. TH-M106; assembly: GCF_057473765.1. Lineage (NCBI taxonomy): Bacteria > Bacillati > Actinomycetota > Actinomycetes > Mycobacteriales > Mycobacteriaceae > Mycobacterium > Mycobacterium sp. TH-M106. Next base: position 5,094 of record NZ_JBYCLE010000480.1, read on the forward strand.
CCGACACCAGGTCCTGGGTGTCCGGCTGAACCGGCGCCGCCGTCGCCACCGATACCGCCGGTGACGTCGGTCACCGGTGTGGCGTGCCCACCGGCGCCGGTGGTGGCGAGACCGGCCGTGCCGCCGGCGCCGCCGGGGCCGCCGTAACCACCACCGCCGAGGAGCGTGAAGTGGGCGGCTGCGCCACCGGCACCGCCGGCACCGCCGTCACCGGCGGTCTGACCGACGAAAGTGGCCGCGCCACCCACGCCGCCGGTACCGCCCTGACCGGCGCCGCTGACCAGACCGCCCGCCCCACCGGCACCTCCGACGCCGCCGGTGCCACCGGTACCGGCGTCCGCACCCGCCTCCGGGGTGGCGGCACCGCCCACGCCGCCGGTGCCGCCGGTGCCGCCTTCGCCGGCTGCAAGGCCGAAGAGGGTCGCGCCGCCGGCACCGCCCTCACCGCCGGCACCGCCGTCGGTGGCGGCGGTGCCGGGGTTGCCGTGGCTTGCTGCCACACCGGCGATGCCGGCGGCACCGGTGCCGCCCTGTCCGCCTTGACCGCCGAAGCCGAACCCGGGCTCCCAGCCGCCGTGGCCGCCGGCGCCGCCGACTTCCTGCGCCGCGGTGCCGCCCGCGATGCCGGCGCCACCCTGGCCGCCTTCACCGCCGAAGCCCATCAGCAGGCCGCCGGTGCCGCCTGCGAAGCCCGCACCGGCATCGGTTCCCGTCGTGTCGGCGCCGCTGGCCAGCGTCGCCGGCGCGCCTTCGCCGCCGTTGCCGCCAAAGCCGATCAATCCGGTGTCACCGCCGGCGGAGAGACCGACCGTGTGGGTGATCGCGTCGGCGCCGCTGCTGGTGGTGTAGGTGAAGTCACCATTGCCGCCGTTACCGATCAGCCAGCCACCGTCTTCGGCAGCGTGGATGTCGGTGAGCGCGCCATCCGCGCCGACGGTTGCGGTCGCGTCGGCGCCGTTGCAGACCAGGCCGCAGTGGTCGTCGAAGGCGAACAGCGGGTTGACGGAGTCGAACACGTGGGAGTTGACCAGGTTCTCCGCGGACGGCATAACGTCGATCATGACATTGCCGTAGAACATGGTAAACGCTACGAGCAGCTTTCCCAGCAGGGTGGGGAGATGGCCCACCGCCGCACCCGCTGCACCGAGGGCGTCGGACGAGAACATCGCGGCCAGGCTGTCGCTGTCGGCGGCGAAAGCGTCCGCCGGCGGTGCCGAGGGGTCGAACGAGCCGGCCAAAAGGGACGGGTCGAAGAACTCGTCGAGAAAGTCGCCGTGGGCCGGTGCAGCGGCCAGCGGCGTCATGCCGAACGCCAGAAACATCCCCGCCGCCGTACCAGCCCCCAGGAGCCGGCGGCCACGCCGGCGCTCCCGGTTGCTCCGCGCACCACGACGCCGTTCGATGCCGCTACGCTGCCGCATGTCCCTGACCTTCCAGTAAAGACATTTACGATAACCGAATAAGAAGATCAGCACAGGCTAACAAATGACCGCCTGGCTGGCAACGGCGCGTGGACAGGCTGACGAGGCCGACGACGCTACGGCGCGATCTCGGAGTTGTCCACGGGGTAGAACGTCGTCGCGGGACCACCCGAGCCCACGTCTATGTACACCGGCATCTGGTGAAACGGCATGTAGCCGGTGTTCATCGAGCCGCTGGAGATCACGGTGGGGCCGTTTGACCCGACCGGCGTCGGACCCGTCGTGTAGGAGTACAACAGGTCGCCGTCTTGGTTGTAGACCGAGATCTCTGTGCCATTCGATATGGCGCCGTTGACGGTGGCCGCAGCCGCACCCGGCACCGAGGACGGCATCGTTCCGAAGACGCCACCGGAGTCGATGATCGCCCTGACCGCCTGGTGAGGCCCGCCGTCGATCGACGGGTAAAGGGTGCTGTTCGCCACCCCCTGAACCGTGATCCCGTCGGCCGCGGGCAACGTGCTGGGACCGAAGACGAGCTCTTTGGCCGGCTCGTCGATCAGCACACCCTGGTTGAGGTCGCCCGGCAACGCCGAAACCACGGCGGAAACGCCGGAGGTGTCCGGCCCGACGGCGTCCGGCGCGATCCCCAGAACACCGGATGCGTCCGCGGGACCCAGGAACTGCGCGAGGGTCCACGGGAAATCGGATAGGCCCGCCAGCGATGTCGGGAACCCGAAGATGAAGGCGTCGACGGGGGTCGACGCGGTGGTGACGATGCCATTTCCGGCGCCATCCTGGAACGTCACCGTCTCTGGGAAGGTGAGGTAAAAGTAGCTCAAACCACCGCTGTAGCCACCGAAACCCAATCCTGTTGGCAAGCTGAGGTGATCGAGTCCGATGTCCCACCACGGGATAACAAGGCCATTAGATCCGGTGTCGACCACTACGGGTACGCTCGTCCCGCCGCTGACCGAGATGTCGACCACCGGCTCCGTGACTGCATTGATGTCGAGCGGGACCGTCACGTTCGCCGGGACGGCCGTGTCCGCTGTGATGGTGTCCGCGGCGAGCGACGGCACCGCAGCGCCGTCCGCGGCACCGGTCAGGGCTGCCAAGACGGCGTCGGGGTCGAACAACTGGTCGGCGCCGAGGGCGGTGCCCAGACTATCGACCGAGTTCAGGATCGAGTCGACGACGACGTCGAAAGGGTCGGCCTGCGCCGGCGGGACGGTAGCCAACGGTGTCATCCCGAACACCCCGAACAGCACGGCCGCCCCGGCCGTCGCGCCCAGACCAACCACCCCCGAGCAGCGGCTCTCCCCCGTGCTGCGACACCGACGACCTGACATGGATTGCCCCCTCGGAACGAACTCTGACGTTAACGTAACCCCATTTTTTGAGCAACACGCTCGCACGTGTCAGCAGTAGTGGCTAAAGTAGCTGGCCGCCGAATATTTCGCCACTTTGGTGGCTAACTCGGTGCCAGGTGCCCTACCGGCCCCGCCGCGATGCACACCGACAGCGCCGCGGTGTCGGCCCGCGCGGTGATGGCGTCGCCCGCGCCGGGCAGCCGCACGTAGACCCGGTTCAGCCCGGGGCGCACCGGCATCCGCACGTCGGGTCCGCCGGATTCGTCTGGCCCGTCTGATAGTGACAGCGTCAGCGAGCCGTCGACGTTGGCCAGGTAGTTGATCTCGACGGTCCAGTCCGCGGGCAGCAGCGGCCCGTCCAGCACGAGGCGCACCGGCAGTTCCGGCTGCACCAGGTAGCCGCAGTGCGGCACCGGGCCGGCCACGATCGTCCGCACCCAGGTCACCTTCGCGTCGGTCAGCCGGCCCGCGCTGTCGAACATCCGCAGCTGCGTTGTCGCCGAAGCGAACTCGGGCCGGTCGCGCAGCAGCGCGAACAGGTGGCTGGCCAGGTTCTCCGGCCCGACCACCCGACCGAGCACCAGCGGGTCGACCTCCTGGTCGAGCAGCGGCGCGTCGGAGCCGGCGCGGGCGACGGCCAGACTCCGGCGCGCGTTCTGCAGATACGGCTGAGCGGGGTTGTCGCGCCAGGCGGTCGAGAACGTCGCCGTCGAGTACAGGCTGCTGGCGACGAACGCCGTCACCAAACCCGCCGCCACGACGGGCGCTCGCAAAGCAAGCGGGGCGTATGGCCATCGTGCCGAACTCCTCTCGGGCGCGCAGAACGCCACCGCGCCCAGCAGGGCCAGCACCACCACCAGGTCCGGCAGATAGCGCAGCGTCTGCGCGAGCTCCAGCGCGGTGAACGCCGAGGAGCGCATCAGATAAATCGGCAGCTGGCAGATGACCGCGTAGCCGACCGCTGCCAGCCACACCGGCCCGATCCGGTGTTTTCGCCACAGCGAAACAGCGAGCAGCCCGCCCAGCACCAGCCAGCCCAGGGCCATCACCACCGGCCCGGGAGTGGCCCACGGTGAGGCCGGAGCCCAGCGCGCCCAGGCCCACGGCCCACCGGCTAGGCCCGGGACGATTCCGCGGGTCACCGAGCGCCACAACAGATCCCGGGCCATCGCCAGGTTGAAGCTCCACCGCTGCTGGTTGACCACCACCAGGTACAGCACAACCCAGCCGGCGGTCAGCGCCAGCGATGCCGCCCACAACCGGACACCGGCCCGCCACACTCGCTGCACCAAGACCACCGCGCCCGCCCTGCCCGTTATAGCCCCGCCGTCAGACACATGGACCAGCAGCACCGCGACGGCGAACGCGACGAAGGGAATCACCGCGGCTTTCTCGAAGAACAGCAGGCCAGACAGGTAGGCCAACATGCCGGTTATCGCGTAGCGCTGATTGCCAGTGCGCAGCAACAAGATTGCGTCTGCGCATACCCAGGCCAGCGCCGCCACCATGGGCAGCGCATTGAGCGCGGCCGCCCACCACGCGAACGCCGGCAGCCCCAGCGGGCAGAACAACGCAAACATCAGCGGGACCAGCAGCACCCGACGCCAGCCCAGGATCACTCGCAGCGCCCGCAGCAGCGCCAGCGACGCCAGCAGTTGCAGCACCACCAGGCTGATCGCTGCGGCCACCCACCGCAGCGGCCAGAGCCGGGTGATCACGCCGGCCACCAGAAACGCCCCCGGCAT
>NZ_JBYCLE010000481.1:0-4987 GCF_057473765.1 Mycobacterium sp. TH-M106
CCTCGTCGACGCGGAACCCGTACCGGTCGTGGGTGTGCAGGATCGGCCGGTTGCGTTCGGCCAGCTCGCCCCAGCGCTGCCCCTGTTCGGATCCGGACAGTACGCCGACCTCGTTGACCTCGTCCACGCCCCATTGCCCACCCTCGCGGATGAGCGCTTCCACGAGGACCGGGAGAGCGGCGGGGTTGTAGTTCTCCAGGGGCGGAACCTGGTTGGTGACGACGTGGGTGTCTGACATGCGGGTAGTATTACATTTTTCCAACAACTGCACAAGACATGTAATGACGGTTCGTTCGGGAAGCCGACATCGGTCGCGAGCGTCAGCGCTGAACCGATGCACGCTCCAGGATCGGATCCAGGTCCAAATCCACGGGCAACGTCCCGTACGCGCCACGCCGCCGCCCGCCCATCCGGGAGGCCAAAAACGCCTCGGCGACCGCAGGATGACCGTGGCCGACCAGAAGCGAGCCTTGCAGCGCCAGGCAGATGTCTTCGGCCACGCTGCGGGCACGCCACTCCAGAGATACGGATCCCCCGAGGCGCTCCCGCAACCGGCGCACATGGGCGTCCAAGCGCGGATCCTGCCCGGCGGTCGTCGACAAGTCGTCGAACAGCACCTCGACACATTCCGGTCGCGTGGCCATCGCACGGAGCGCGTCCAGGGCGGTCACGTTGCCCGAACCCTCCCAGATCCCCATCAGCGGAGCCTCGCGGTAGAGCCGCGGCATGCCAGACTCCTCGACATAGCCGTTGCCACCCAGGCACTCCATCGCCTCGGCCACCTGCGGGGTGGCTTGTTTGCACACCCAGTACTTGCTGGCCGGCAGGCCGATCCGGAGCAGCAGCGCCTCGGTCTGATCGCCGCGCACCGCGTTGTCGGTGGCTCCGGCCATCCGCATCGCGACCATGGTTGCAGCCTCGGCCTCGACGGCCAGGTCGGCGAGCACGTTGCGCATCAGCGGCTGGTCGATCAGGTAGGCGCCGAAGGCCTTTCGGTGCTGGGCGTGGTGAACGGCCTGGGTGAGTCCAGTGCGCATGTTCGTCGCGCTGGCCAGCACGTTGTCCAGTCGGGTGAGGTTGACCATCTCGATGATGGTGGGCACGCCGCGACCCTCCTCGCCCACCAGCCACGCGATCGCGCCGTCGTATTCGACCTCGCTGGAGGCGTTGGCATGGTTGCCCAGCTTGTCCTTGAGCCGCTGCAGGAACATCCGGTTGCGGGTGCCGTCGGGAAGGATGCGCGGCAGAAAGAAGCAGCTCAACCCGCCCGCTGCCTGCGCCAACACCAGGAACACATCAGACATCGGCGCCGAAGTGAACCACTTGTGCCCGGTCAGGCTGTAGCTGCGGTCGGTATTGGGGACGGCGTGCGTGGCGTTGGTACGCACGTCCGAACCTCCCTGCTTTTCGGTCATCGACATGCCCGCGGTGATGCCACGCTTTGCCGCGGGAACCAACGACTGCGGGTCATACTCGCGGCTGGTCAGCAGCGGCTCGTAAACCGCCGCCAGCTCGGGATTGTGGCGCAGCGCCGGTACCACGGCATAGGTCATCGCCATCGGACATCTGGTGCCGGGTTCAGCCGTCCACGCCGCAGTCTTGGCCGCACGCACCACATGCGCACCCGGTCTGGGGTCCGCCCACGGCGCAGCAAACAGCCCATGGGAGATGACCGCGCGCATGAGCTCGTGGTAGGCGGGGTCGTACTCCACCTCGTCGACGCGGTACCCGAAGCGGTCGTGGGTGTGCAGGACCGGCCGGTTGCGGTCGGCGAGCTCGCCCCAGCGCTGAGCCTCGCGGGTGGACGAGAGCGCCCCGACCTGGTTGACCTCGTCCAGACCCCACTGGCCGCCTTCGCGGATCAGGGCCTCGACAAGCACCGGGGACATCGCGGGGTTGTAGTCCTCCAGCAGCGGAACCTGATTGATGACGGCATGGGTATCTGGCATGCGGGCAGTATTACATTTTTCCGACAATCGCACAATAAATGTAACATAAAGTTCGCGGCCCGGACTTTTCGCGCCGCCTCGGGTAGGTGCGCCTCAACGCCGCGGAAAGCCGTCGGGGCACAACCCGCGGCCGGCGCCCCGTTCCACGATGCCGCCTCCGCACGCTGCGGGACCGGACGTCACCCGGCGGCCGGAGAACGCGGGACCACCTTGTTCTTGTTGGTCGTCTTATCGTCCCGCCCCTTGGCCGCAGCCGCGCTGATCACCCGGCCCGCCAAAGTGCCAAGTAGCGTCTCGCCGAACAGCATGGTTCCGGGCATGCCCGCCGTCTCTGCTGCGGCGGTGACCGGCAGCGTCGCCGCAGTGGCCTCCGCACCTTGGGCGGCGGTCACCGTCCAGGTGGGCGGTATCGACAGCGCGCCCACGTTGCTCGCCCGACCCATCACCGCCGAGGCCGACGAGACGCCCGACGACGTCGGGATCCCGAAAATGGGGTCGAACGGGCCGATGCCCTGGGCGAAGTCGCGCAGCGCGCTGGTGCGGAAACCGGTGAGCCGCGACGCCAGTGCGATGAGACGCCAGGCTTCGTCGTTCACCGACAGCGCCGAGGTGCCCCCTTCCAGACCGTACGTGGAGATCGGCTGTCCGGCGATGGTCGGCACAACGCCCGACGACGGGGCCGCGGAGTTCGATGCGGCTGCCGGCTGCGCCAGGACGTTGCCAAGCCCGGCAACGGTGTTGGCGCGACCGGCGCCGGCCTGCGCCAGCGTCGCGGACTGGGCGACCGATCCGGTCGGATTGGTGGTCCGCGGTGCCGGGTGGAATGGAGCCACCTGCGATGCCGCCGCTGACGAGCCCGCATACCCGTACATGACTGCAGCGTTGTGCGCCCACATCTCGTCGTAGTCAGCTTCGGCGGCCGCGATCGCCGGGCTGTTCTGACCGAAGAAGTTTCCCGCGATCAGCGCCGCCACCTCGACGCGATTGGCTGCGATCAGAGGCGGGGGAACCGTCATCGCGAAGGCCGCTTCATAGGCCGCCGCGGCCGTCTTGGCCTGCTCGGCAGTCTGCTCGGCCTGCGCGGCGGTGCCCTGCAGCCAGGCGAGGTAGGGGCCGGCGGCGCGGGCCATCGCGGCCGACGATGGTCCCTGCCACCCCGAACTGGTCAGGTTGGCGATCACCGCCCGGTACGCCGCCGCCGCGAAATTGAGTTCGTCGGCCAAATGCTCCCACGCCGTCGCGGCGGCAAGCAGCGGCGCCGCTCCCGGACCGGTGTACAGGCGCCCGGAGTTGACCTCCGGGGGCAGCGCTCCAAAATCCATTCTGTGACTCCTCTCTTCGTCAACTTCTGGTTCCTGAGCGGCCCGCCCGTTCGGAGGACTGGTTGTGCACCAGCGCCGGTTTGGTTTTCGGGTGCACCGGGTCGCGGGATTCGTTGGACAGCGCGGCCATCAACCCCTGGCTGAAAGTGCTGCCCGACATCGATTCCGGCAGCGTGGGCGAGGCGGTTCCGGCGACCGTAACGAACTCCGTCGACGACGACGCCGCGGCTGGGCTGAACACCGCTGGCTCGCGGGCCCAACTCACCGGCACCGACAACGGTCCGGCTGCTGCGGCCTGACCCATCGCCGCCGACATCCGATGGGCCTGCTCGTGCCCGGCACCGAGCTTCTCGGCCTGGTGTCTGGGGAATTTCTCGGCCGCGGCGTCTCGTCGTTCGACGCTTTGCTTGATCCCTTGGATCCTGGTACCCAAGTTGACCTGGGAGTTTGCCCGGAATCCCGCGGTGGCGAGGAAGAACGCGTTCTGCCCGAGGAGCGTCGGACCCAGCAAACCTTCCACGCCGAAGACGGGTGACAAGCTCAGCAGCGGGGTCAAGCCGAACAGCGGCACACCCTGCGCGCCGGAAGCCGCCGCGGTCTCGGGCAGTTGCGGCAGACTCGTCTCGAATCCGGGCAGAGCGGTTCGCAGTGCCGCGCTCACGCCGCCGACGGTGTGAGCCACTGCGAAGGTCTGCTCGACCGGGTTGGTGGCCCGCGGCGGTGCGACGAAGGGTTGCAAGTTCGCCGACGCGCGGGTCGACGCCGCGGCGTAGCCGTACATCGCGGCCGCGTCCTCGGCCCACATCTGGGCGTATTGGGCCTCGGTCGCGGCGATCCCGGGGGTGTTCTGACCGAAGAAGTTGGTGGTGATCAGCGCCGACAACGTCGCCCGATTGGCCGCGATCACCGGCGGGGGCACCGTCAACGCAAAAGCCGTCTCGAAGGCAGCCCCGGCTTGCTGAGCAGCCGCAGCGGTCCGCTCGGCCTGAGCCGCGGTGGCCAACATCCAGGCGATATGCCGGCCCGCCGCCGCGGCCAGCGCCGCCGAGGTCGGGCCCAGCCATGTGGTCGTGGTCAGGTCGCCGACGGCGGACATGTACCCGGCCGCCGTTACTTCCAACTCCGCAGCCAGCCCGTCCCATGCTGCTGCGGCGGCCAGTAGCGGCGCCGACCCCGGGCCGGCATACATCCGGCCCGAATTTACCTCCGGGGGCAGCGCCCCGAAATCCAACGTCAGCAACCTCCCGGGCACCGAACCAGCCCCTACCGGCTCGCCGGGCCGCGCGAGAGGCGTTCGACAACCGCAGAATAACCCGCCGTCGGGTGGTCAAACGTGCATCAAGAAACTTCCGACGTGTCTGTCAGACAGCTGCCAACCCGTGCTAGATCCGGCCCGCTGACTGCGTTGTTCAGCGCAGGGATTCCCGCAGGAAAGCGATGTCGCCCTTGCGGCCTTCCGCGGCGGTTTCGCAGATGACCGGCGCGTCCGCGGCTTTCACGGCCGCGACAAGATGCTCGGTGTCGATCTGGCCGCTGCTCAGGTTGGCGTGGCGGTCACGGCCCGAGCCGGCGGCGTCCCTGGAGTCGTTGCAGTGGACCAGGTCGATGCGGCCGGTGATGGCCCTGAGCGTTGCCGCGTCGTCGCGCGGCTTGGGCGCCTTCCAGCTCTTGGGGTTGCCGAGAAAGATCTGCACCACGTCCGCGCCCTCGGCCGCT
>NZ_JBYCLE010000482.1:0-1554 GCF_057473765.1 Mycobacterium sp. TH-M106
CGGCGCGCAGTCGGATCGGGGCGGTGAGGCCGCCGGAAAAGACCAGCGAGCCAGCGGGCAACGACTCGTCGCGCTCGGCCAGCCGCTGAACCAGCCACGCCACCGACGCGGCCGGATGACCCATCACCGCGGCGCCCGCGGCAGTGTGCACCACGTCGCCGTCGGCACGTAACACACAGCCGAGCAGCCGAAGGTCCGGGAGTTCGGCTGGTGTCAGCGCGCGGGGGCCGAGCAGAAACCGGCCCGCGCTGCAGTTGTCGGCGACGACGTCGGGAAGGGTGAATCGATAATCCCGGTAGCGTGAATCGAGCACGTCGATCCCGGCAAACACGGCCTTGGTTGCCTTCAGCACCTCGGTGACCGTCGCGCCGCCCGAAAGCTCTTCACCCAGTAGAAAGGCGATCTCCGGTTCGACGCGCGGTTGGATCAGCGACGTCAGATCAAGGGGTTCCCCGAACGGTGCGAGCATCGAACGAGTGACCTTGCCGTACAACGGATCCGACACCGACATGGCCTGCTGCTTGGCCCGGCTGGTGAGGCCCAGCTTCGCGCCCACCACGGGGTCACCAGCGCCCACCTTCGCCTGCACCACCAGCCGCTGCGCCTCATAAGCAGTCTCCAAGTCGAAATCCGGGTTGGTGTCGGTGAAAGGGTCGATCGCCTTGTGCTCGCGCTCGGCTACGACGAGCTCGTCGGCTACCTGGCGTGGATCGATCATGTCGCCACCTCGGAATCGTTGGAGAACCGTGCGGTGACCGCACCCAGGTGGGCGTACTCGGCCCGGAACACATCGCCGGGCGAAACGGTAACCATCCGGTGGACTGCGCCGGGCAGTATCACGTCGCCGGCCCGCAGCGTGATCTGAAACTGCGCGACCTTGTTCGCCAGCCAGGCCACGCAGCGGGCCGGGTTTCCCAACGCCGCCGCCCCCGCCCCAGTGTCGATAACCGCGCCGTTGCGGCTCAGCGCCATGCCGACCAGCCGCAGGTCGAGCTCGGTGACCTTGCGCATACGCCCGCCCAGGACCAGCTTGCCCGACGACGCGTTGTCGGCGACCGTGTCGACGAGTTTGATTCGCCAGTCGTCCACGCGGCTGTCGACGATTTCGATAGCGGGCAGCACGCCGCCGATCGCCGCCAACGCGTTCGCTGTCGTGACGCCGGGACCGGCAAGATCGCAGTCGAGCACGAATGCCATCTCCGCCTCGACTCGCGGCTGAACCATATCGGCTAACGAAATCTCGTCACCATCTTCGACGAACATGTCGTCGAGCAGGACACCGAAGTCCGGCTCGTCGACGCCGAGCAGCTCCTGCATGGAGCGGGAGGTCAGACCGACCTTTCGGCCCTGGATGTGCGCGCCGTCCGCGACTCGGCGATCGACGTTGTGGGTCTGAATCGCGTAGGCGTCATCGACGCCGAGTTCAGGATGTCTGCCCGTCAGCGGCTCCACGCACACACACGACTTGTCCGCCTCCCAGAGCTGGTCTGCGAGTTCGGCAATCAGGGCTAGGTTGGCCACATGCTCACCTTGCGCCGACCCAGAACCCTTACA
>NZ_JBYCLE010000483.1:0-2915 GCF_057473765.1 Mycobacterium sp. TH-M106
GGCGCCACTTCTACACCTGCTTCATCAGCGACAAGGTCGGCGTGCACAACATGGACTGGTTCAACGAGGACATGCTGTGCTGGGAGTCCGACTTCCCGCACTCCGACAGCAACTGGCCGTTCGCGCCCGAGGACGTGCTGGCGACCATGGGTCACCTCGACGACGCGGTCATCGACAAGATCACCCACGAAAACGCGATGGCCGCTTACTCTTTCGACCCGTTCCGGCAAATCCCCAAAGAGCGGGCCCGGGCCGGGTACCTGCGCGCCCAGGCCACCGACGTCGACGTGGTCACCCACGTCGGGCACCGGGCCGGCCAGCGGGACCGCGACGCCTGGACGCGCATGACCCAGTTCGCGTTGCGGGCACAGGGAGCGCAGCCGGTGACCGCCGAGGTGACCGGGATCGCGGGACGCGCGACCACCCTGGGCAACTGACCGTGACGGTGCCCTTCGCCGACTGGCGCGTGCTGGAGTCGTCCAACGGCATCGCCGCGTCCTACTGCGGCAAGATGTTCGCCGACGCCGGCGCCGAAGTCGTCAAAATCGAACCACCACAGGGAGATTCGATGCGCCGCTGGTCGGCCGGCGGGGCGCCCGGAGCTTTGTTCGACTACCTCGCGGCCGGCAAGCGCTCGGTCGTCGGCCGCGACGAGGCGCAGATCGCCGCGCTGCTGGCCGGCGCCGACATCGTGGTCACCGACCTGACCGACGGGTGGACGCTCGAGGACATCACCGCCCACACCGGCCCGGCGGCGGTGGTGGTGGCCGTGACGCCGTTCGGGACGACGGGCCCCTACGTCGACGACCAGGTGGTCGCCAACGAGTTCATCCTGCAGGCGCTGTGCGGTTCGATCGCCGGACGGGGCTGGCCGGGCGACGAGCCCGTCCAGGCGGGCGGACGGCTCGGCGAGTGGCTGGCCGGCACGTTCGCCGCGGCGGTGGCCGCCGCGACGGCGCGGCACGCGTCGCTCAGCGGGCGCGGTGAGGTCGTCGACGTCTCGACCTACGAGGCGATGGCCATCGCGATGGGCGGCCTGTCCGCCATGTCGGCCAGCGTGCTGGGAGCGGATTCGCTGCTGCACCAACGCAGTCTGGAACTGCCGTCGATCGTGCCCACCGCGGACGGCCTGGTCGGGTTCTGCACCATCACCGCCCAGCAGTTCCAGGACTTCCTGGTGATGATCGAGCGTGCCGATCTGGTCGACGACGCCGACCTGGCGTCGTTCGCCGGCCGCGTCGAGCGCCGCGACGAGTTCCTCGACATGGTCACCCGCTGGACCCGGGCCCGCACCACCGCGGAGATCGTCGACATCGCGGTCGCGTTCCGAATACCGGTGGCCCCCATCGGCACGCCGGAGATGCTGCCGAAGATCGACCACTTCGTCGAGCGCGGCGTCGTCGTCGAATCGGCCGCCGGTTTCCTGCAGCCGCGGGTGCCGTATCGCAGCGATGCAATGACGACGATGCCGCCCCGGCGCCCGCCGCGGCTCGGCGCCGACAACGGCGGCGTGCGCTGGGCGCCGCGTCCCGCGCGATCCCCCGGCCCCGACTCGCTTCCGCTGGCGGGCATACGCGTGGCCGACTTCACCGCGTTCTGGGCGGGGCCGTTCGCCACGCAGCTGCTGGGCGCCCTCGGCGCCGACGTGATCAAGGTCGAGGGCGTGCGGCGCCCCGACGGGATGCGCTTCTCCGCCGGCCGCCCACCCACCTGGGAGCAGTGGTGGGAAACCGGCCCGGTCTTCTTGTGCAGCAACAACAACAAGCGGGGCGTCAGCATCGAACTCAGCACGGAGGCCGGCCGGGCCACCGCCCTGGACCTCGTCGCCGCCAGCGATCTGGTCATCGAGAACTTCTCGCCGCGGGTGATGGCGAACCTCGGCCTCGAGTGGGACGCCGTCCACGCCGCCAACCCGCGCGCCATCATGGTGCGCATGCCGGCCTTCGGTCTCGACGGACCGTGGCGCGACCGCGTCGGCTTCGCCCAGACGATGGAGCAGGCGACCGGAATGGCGTGGCGCACCGGGCACGGCGACGGCCCCCCGGTGATCCCGCGCGGTGTCTGCGACCCGATCGCGGGGCTGCACGCCGCGTTCGCCGCCGTGGCGGCGCTGACCATCCGCGACCGAGGCGGGACCGGCCTGCACGTCGAGTCCACCATGGTCGAGGCCGCGCTCAACGTGGCCGCCGAGCTGATCGTGGAGTACTCGCGCAACGGAATCGGGCTGCGTCGCAACGGGAACCGTGGGCCGGGGGCGTGCCCGCAGGGGCTGTACCGCTGCCGCGGGGACGACGAGTGGGTCGCGATCGCCGCCCTTGACGACGCCGCCCGGGCGTCGCTGGCGCGGCTGGTCGGCCTGGGCGACGCCGGACCGGATGAGGCCGGCACGTTCGTCGCGGACTGGGCGGCACGGCGTTCGGCGCCGGAGGCGGTCGCGGCGCTGCGCGCCGGCGGGGTGGCCGCGGCGCGGGTGACGCCGGCCGCGGAACTGCTGGACGATCCGCAGTTGCTCGCCCGCGGGTTCTGGGAAACGGTCGCCCACCCCGTCGCCGGCACGTTCCTGTGCACCGGGATGCCGTTCGCGTTCCGCGGCCGGCCGCGGCGCTGGATCCGGCGGGTGCCGCCGCTGTACGGCCAGCACACCGGCGAGGTGCTCCAAGGCCTGCTGGGACGAGACGAGCACGACCTGGCCGCGCTGCGGGCGGCCGGGGCCACCAGCGCGCGGCCGGCGGGCCTGTGACGTGGCCGTCACCCTGTGCGTGCCGCCGCGCGCCGGCGAGCTGTGCGCACCGGTGCGCTTCCTGCTGCGTCGGGACTCCGTGGTGATGGAACTGACCGCGCGCCACCGCATCACCGGCGTCGAATGGGACCAGGCCGAGCGGGCGGTCGCGATGACCGTCGAGATCACCGACCCG
>NZ_JBYCLE010000484.1:0-3765 GCF_057473765.1 Mycobacterium sp. TH-M106
AGGAAGCAACTTGCAGAATCAACAACCGGTCCGGTGTGTCGTTGCCCCAGGAAGCAGGGCCTATTCGCCGGCGGGTAGGGGTATCAAATCCAACAGAGTCGAAAATCACCATGGGGAACGGGAACCGCTGTTGCAGCTCCTCGATGCCCTCGGTGATCCACTTGGAGGCGTTGTTGCGGATCGAGGTGTTCTCGGTCCAGCCGGTCACGACATCGGTCATCGTCAAGGTGCGGGCGAACTCGCCGATCAGTGTCGGGCCGCAGTGCGCCACGGTGTCGGCCTCGATCACCCCCGGCGCCTTGGGCGCCTCCTCAGCGCAGGTGCGGATGCTGATCGAATTACGCAGCAGCGGTGAGGGTTTCGTTGTTGAGATGCCCTTGATGCGCATCCGCTCCCGGGCGGGTTTGAGGTAGCGGTCCACGGTGGCTGCGCTCATGGTCTTCAACTCCGCCACGGCCGCTTCGGTGGCGAACGGCTTGTCAAGATCACCGGCTTCGGCCAGCAGCGGCAGCCATAGTTCGAGCATCACCACCAGGTACTTGCCGCACGGCATGCCCATCAAGGCCCACACGTGCTCCAAAAGCGCCCTGGCATCATCGCTGAAGCCCCGCGGCCGCAACCTGCGCCGGTCGACCTGGCTGGCCGGGTCGGCCAGCTTCGGGCCGGTCAGCATCCGCCGGGCTGTCGAGCGGCCCATCCCGGTGGTGGACACCACCCGATCCAGGATCTTGGTCTTATCCGCCTTCGATGCTCTGCGGTACTGACCCCGTAGTTTGTTGGTTACCTGCCGCCTGGCGGCCATGTCGATCTTGCCCTCCACATCGGGCAAGCCTTCCGCGCTACGCGCTCAAAATAGCTGAGGCACCACCACCGGCCACGCGCTCAAAGTAGGTGAGGCACGCCGACGGCTTGACCTTTGTTGATCACGGATGTATAACAGACACCAGCTTGCCGGACCATCCGTAACCATTGGTCAGGCGTAATACACGAGTCCGAAATGGACACGAAACCCGATGATAACAATACACAGCGAATAGGGAGGGAAGGGATAGCTCGAGAAATGACGAATTCATGCGCAACAGCGATGCTGACACATCGTGATTCTTACGACCAGGTTCCCACGGTAACCCTCAATGACCAGCAAGAACTGCCCGTCCTAGGGCTGGGGGTCGCGAAACTCTCCGACGAGGAGACAGAGGCTTCGGTGCTCGCCGCCCTGGAGAGTGGATGTCGCCTCATCGATACTGCTGCGTCGTATGGTAATGAAGCCGCGGTGGGTCGCGCTATCGAAGCCTCTGGGATTCCCCGCTCCGAATTGTTCGTCAGCACCAAACTGGGCACCTCTCATCAGGGATTCGACACTGCGCGGGAAGCCTGCGAGCAAAGTGTCGATCGGCTCGGACTTGACTACATCGACATGTATCTCATCCATTGGCCGGCGCCACAGTTAGGTAAATATCTGGAGAGTTTCGAGGCCATGATTCAGGCTCGCGACGACGAACTCGTGCAGTCGATCGGCGTCTGCAACTTCACCGAAGAACACCTGACGACGGTCATCGAGGAAACCGGTGTCGTACCGGCGATCAATCAGATCGAGTTGCATCCCCGGCTGAGCCAGGTCGAACTCCGCGACACACACGCCACACGCGAAATTGTCACCCAGTCCTACAGTCCGCTGGGCGTCGGCCTACTGCTCGACGACCCCACGGTGACGCAGATCGCCGAAGCCTACGACCGCACACCGGCGCAGGTGCTGATCAGGTGGAATCTCCAGTGTGGCAACGCGGTTATCTCTCGGTCTGGAAAGCCGGAGCGCGTCGCGGCGAACTTGGACGTGTTCGATTTCGAGTTGGCCGACAACGACATGGACGTCCTCGATGGGCTCCACGACGGCACCCGGGTGCTGCACGACCCGCTGACGTTCCTCGGTACGTAATCGGACCGCAGCGCGTTCTGCTGGATTCGCGCGGTTCGTATTAGTCAGCCTTGCGGCCGAACAGCTTCCTGCCCACCCACGCGATCGGGTCGTAGCGGTGGCCGACTACCCGCTCCTTCATCGGGATGATGGCGTTGTCGGTGATCGTGATGCTCTCCGGGCAGACCTCGGTGCAGCACTTGGTGATGTTGCACAGCCCCAGGCCGGCGTCGTCCTGTGCCCAGTCACGCCGGTCTGCGGTGTCCAGGGGGTGCATCTCCAGTTCGGCGAGCCGGATGAACATCCGCGGGCCGGAAAAGCTCTTCTTGTTCTCCTCGTGGTCGCGGATCACATGGCAGACGTTTTGGCACAGGAAGCATTCGATGCACTTGCGGAACTCCTGGGAGCGCTCCACATCCTGCTGGAACATCCGGTACTGGCCGGGCTCGCGGTCTTTCGGGGGCTCGAACGACGGGATTTGGCGCGCTTTCTCATAATTGAACGACACGTCGGTGACCAGGTCGCGGATCACCGGGAACGTCCGTATCGGTGTCACGGTGACGGTCTGGTCCGGTGCGAACATCGACATCCGGGTCATGCACATCAGCCGCGGATAGCCGTTGATCTCCGCCGAACACGACCCGCACTTGCCGGCTTTGCAGTTCCAGCGCACCGCCAGGTCGGGAGTCTGCGTCTGCTGGAGCCGGTGGATGACGTCGAGCACCACCTCGCCCTCGTTGACCTCGACGGTGAAGTTCTGCAACTCACCACCGTCGACGTCGCCACGCCAGACCCGCAGCTGTGCGTTGTATGTCATCTAGCTCTCCGTCCCGGATGCTCGGCCAGCTCTTCGTCGGTGTAGTACTTCTCCAGTTCGGAGATTTCGAAGAGGCCCAGCAGGTCTTCGGGCATCCCAGGCTGGGCCTCGCGGGTGATGTCGATCTCCGGAATCGCGCGCTCGCCCGAGGCTCGGCAGACGAGCAGCGTCTTGCGCCAGTTCGCATCCATGCCCGGGTGGTCGTCGCGGGTGTGCCCGCCCCGGCTCTCGGTGCGCCGCAGGGCCGCCTTGGCCACGCATTCGCTGACCAGCAACATGTTGCGCAAGTCGATGGCCAAGTTCCAGCCGGGGTTGTATGCCCGCTGGCCTTCGACCGTCAGGTTGGCGAATCGGCCTTTGAGCTCCTCCAGTTTGACGAGGGCCTGCTCCAGTTCACCGGCGTTGCGGATGATGCCGACCAGGTCGTTCATCGACTGCTGCAGCTCGGCGTGCAGGGTGTAGGGGTTCTCCGGTTCGCCGCCGCCGGGCCCGTCCAGCGGGGCCAGCGCCAGCTTGGCCGCTGCGGCGAGCGTGCCGGTCGAGATCGAGGGCCGCCCGCCCAGCGACCGCACGTACTCGGCGGCGCCCAGCCCGGCCCGGCGACCGAACACCAACAGGTCGGAGAGGGAATTGCCGCCGAGCCGGTTGGAGCCGTGCATCCCACCGGAGCACTCGCCGGCGGCGAACAACCCGGGGACCACGGATGCACCGCTGTCCGGGTCGACCTCGATGCCGCCCATCACGTAGTGGCAGGTCGGTCCGACTTCCATCGGCTGTTTGGTGATGTCGACCTCAGCCAACTGCATGAACTGGTGGTACATCGACGGCAGCCGGCGTTTGATCTCCGCGGGCGCCAACCGAGACGCGATGTCGAGGAACACTCCGCCGTGCGGCGAACCCCGGCCGGCTTTCACCTCGGAGTTGATCGCCCGGGCTACCTCGTCGCGGGGCAACAGGTCCGGGGTGCGCCGGGCCGAGTCGTTGTCCTTGAGCCACTGGTCGGCTTCTTGCTCGGTCTCGGCGTACTGGCCTT
>NZ_JBYCLE010000485.1:0-4362 GCF_057473765.1 Mycobacterium sp. TH-M106
CCGATCTGTTCGACGAAGTGGTGCAGAACCAGATCGGGACGGCCGCCACCGTCGAACGCCTCACGCATCAGCTGGGCGGTGTGCTGCTCACGGGAGAGCGTGGCCCAATACCGGTAGGCCTTGCCGTCGCGTTTGCGCGCCAACCATCCCTTCGTGTGCAAGTTGTCCATCGTCGACATCACTGTGGTGTAGGCAATATCGCGCTCGGTGGCCAGCTCGTCGAACACGTCCCGCACAGTCGCCGACGCTGCGGGGCCTCGGGCCCAAACGCGATCCATGACGACCGCCTCCAGGTTGCCGAACCCTCGAATCCGCACTCCATCGCCTCCAGTCGTCAGCGGCAACCGACATCGCGCATACGAAATTCAACCACGAAACGATACTCACCAGGCATGACCTGCAAAAATGCGTTACCGCAATGTACTGGAGTCACGTGGGCTTCGCGCCACCCCGGCAGCCGATTCGACGTCGAGGAACCAGATCGTCTTCTCCCGCCCGACGGCTCCGGCGGCCGGCACCGACACCGGGTCGGCGCCGTTCACTGCGGCAGCCACTGCGCCGGCCTTCGCCGCCCCGGACACCATCAGCCACACCTCGCGGGAACGCCGGACTGCGGGCAAGGTCAACGTGATTCGTCGCGGCGGCGGCTTGGGGGAGTCGTATATCGGAAGCACCAGCCGGGCGGTTTCCCGCACGGCGGGGGTGTCTGGAAAGAGCGAGTTGACGTGGCCTTCGGGTCCCACACCTAGCAGGTGCACGTCGAAATCCGGGGCGGATTCGCCCAGATCGGCGTTAGCGGCCAAGACTCGTTCGTAGCCGAGTGCCGCTGCATCGAGATCATCGCCGAACTCGCCGTCGCTGGCCGGCATCGGGTGGATGTTGGCCGGTGGAATGTCGACGTGATCCAGTAAAGCCTCGCGGGCCGCCTTGTCGCTGCGGTCGTCGTCGGCAGCGGGAACGTAGCGCTCGTCCCCCCAGAACAGGTGCACCGCTGGCCAGTCGATCCGCTGGCGGTGCTCGCGCAGATGCCGGAGCACCGCGACCCCGTGCCCGCCGGTCAACACGATCAGTGCTTTGCCCCGGGCCGCCACGGCGGTCTCGATGGCGGCGATCAATCGACTGCCGGCGGCCGCGTAGAGCGTGTCGCCGTCGGGGAACGTCTCGATAACGGTGCTCACAAATACTCCACTCGGTCGATGCCCTGTAGCGCCGCGCCGTAAATCGCGTCGGGGTCCAGCCGGCGCAGATCCTCGGCCAAGCACTCGGAGGTCTCCCGGCGCGGCAGTGGAACGAGGACGGGCGGCCGAGCGGTCCGGCTCAACGTCGCCGTCACCCCCTCCTGCGGCCGGCTGAGCGTCACCGTCTCGCTTTTGCGTACCAGTTCTACCTTGAGATCACCGGCTGCGCGCCGCACCGGCCCGTCGATTCGGCTGGCCAGCCAGCCCGCCAGGATGTCCAGGGCGGGTTCGTCCCTACGCCCCGACACCAGCGCCGAGGTAATCGGCTCGTAGGGGGTGTTGTCCATCGTCGAGGTGAGCAGCGCACGCCAGTAGGTGATGCGGCTCCATGCCAGATCGGTGTCGCCGGGTGTGTATCCCGGCATTCGGCTCTTGATCGCCGACAGCGGGTCGGCACCGTTGGTCGCGTCGGTGATGCGGCGAATCGCTAGCTTGCCCAGGGGATCTCGGGCTGGTACCGCCGGAGCGATGCCGGGCCACCACGCAACCACCGGGATGTCGGGCAACAAGAACGGTATGACGACACTGTCGGCGTGACCGGCGAGCGGGCCCGACAGCCGCAGCACCACCACCTCACCGGCGCCGCCGTCTCCGCCCACCCGCAGCTGGGCGTCCAGCCGTGACGGGGTGTCGTCGGACTCACCCGCCAGTACCACGATTACCCGGCTGGGGTGCTCCTGGCTGGCGATGTTGGCCGCGGCGATGGACTCGTCGAGCAGCGCGTCGGTGTGTGGCGCGATGATCAGCGTCAGCACTCTGCCCATGGTCACCGCGCCGACTCGTTCCCGTAACTCGTTGAGCTTCTTGTTGATCGTGGTGGTGGTGGTATCCGGCAACTCGACGATCATCGGCGCCGCTCTCCCCCGCAAGCGGGAGGTGCCCCCACTGCATCGTCGCCGGCGCTCACGGCCGCCGCCATTCCCGCCCGGTACGGCGCAGCATCTCAAACGACGAAGCCGGGCCCCAGGTGCCCGCCTCGTAGGGCTCGGGCTTTCCGTGGGCGGCCCAATTATCTAGGGCCGGATCGATTATCTTCCAGGACCTTTCGACTTCCTCATTGACCGGAAACAGCGACGGTTCGCCGAGCAGCACGTCGAGGATCAGCCGCTCGTAGGCCTCGGGTGAATTCTCGGCGAACGCGGAGCCGTAGGAGAAGTCCATGTTGACGTCACGGACTTCCATTGCGGTGCCCGGCACCTTGGAGCCGAACCGCAGCGTGACCCCTTCATCCGGCTGGACCCGGACCACCAGGGCGTTCGTGCCCAGTTCATCGGTCATGGTGGCGTCGAAAGGAAGATGGGGTGCGCGTTTGAACACCAACGCGATCTCGGTCACTCTGCGGCCCAGGCGTTTTCCGGTCCGCAGATAAAACGGCACACCGGCCCAGCGGCGCGTGTCGACCTCCAGCGTGATGGCGGCGAACGTCTCGGTCGTGGAGTCGTGGGCAAAGCCCTCCTCGTCGAGCAGTCCAACTACCTTTTCCCCGCCCTGCCAGCCGGCGGTGTACTGCCCGCGGACAGTGGTCTCCTCCAGCGGCTCTGCGAGTTGAGTGGCCGAGAGCACCTTGATCTTTTCGGCTTGCAACGCACGCGGGCGGAAACTTACCGGCTCCTCCATCGCGGTCAGTGCCAGCAGCTGCAGGAGGTGGTTCTGGATCACATCGCGGGCCGCTCCGATGCCGTCGTAATAGCCGGCGCGTCCGCCCAGGCCGATGTCTTCGGCCATGGTGATCTGCACGTGGTCGACGTAGTGGGCGTTCCAGACCGGGTCGAACAACTGGTTGGCGAACCGCAGCGCCAGGATGTTCTGCACCGTCTCCTTGCCGAGGTAATGGTCGATGCGGAACACCGACTCCTCCGGGAAGACGCTGTTGACCGCCGCGTTGAGTTCTCGTGCACTCTCCAAGTCGTGGCCGAACGGTTTTTCGATCACCACTCGGCTCCAGCTACCTTCCGGAGGGAGCGCCAGCCCGCAGGAGTGCAGCTGCTGGCACACTGTGGGGAAGGTCTTCGGTGGAATGGCCAGATAGAAGGCGTGATTGCCGCGGGTGCCACGCTCGGCGTCGAGCTGCGCCAGGCATTCGACCAATCGGCCGAACGCCTCGGAGTCGTCGAAGGTGCCCTGCACAAAGCGGATTCCCTCGGCGAGGCGGTCCCAGATCGCCTGCCGGAACGGTGTGCGCGAGTGCTTTTTGACGGCCTGATAGACGACCTGGCTGAAATCTTCGTGTTCCCAGTCCCGGCGGGCGAATCCGACCAAAGCGAACCGTGGGTACAGCAGACCGCGGTTGGCCAGGTCGTAGACCGCCGGCATCAGCTTCTTGCGGGCCAAATCGCCGGTGACCCCGAAGATCACCAAGCTGCACGGCCCGGCGATTCGAGGCAACCGCTTGTCGCGATTGTCCCGCAATGGGTTGTGCCACTGCCCGGTGAGGCCGGAGAGGACCGCTCCGGTCACTTGGCGGCGGCGTCGAGCTGGCCGTGAGTCACCTTGATCAGCTCTTTCCAGGACACTTCGAACTTCTGCACGCCCTCGTTCTCCAGCACGACGAACACGTCGGGCAGATCGATCCCGGCCGCGGACAATTGTTCGAACACCTGCTGTGCGTCCTGTCCGGTGCCGCTGACGGTGTCGCCGGTGATCTCGCCGTGGTCAGCGACCGCCTCCAGCGTCTGCTCAGGCATGGTGTTGACGGTGTGCGGCGCCACCAGCTCGGTGACGTAGAGGGTATCCGAATAGTCCGGATTCTTGACGCCGGTCGACGCCCACAGCGGTCGCTGCAGCCGCGCACCGTCGAGCTTGAGCGCGCGGTACCGGTCACCGTCGAAGACCTCCTGGAAGGCGGCGTAAGCCAGCCGGGCGTTGGCCACGCCCGCCTGGCCGCGCAGCGCCAGCGCCTCCGCGGATCCGATCTTTTCCAAGCGCTTGTCCACTTCGGTGTCCACCCGGGAGACGAAGAACGACGCCACCGAGTGGATTGTGGGAAGGTCGTGCCCGGCGGCCTTGGCGGCCTCCAGCCCGGCCAGGTAGGCGTCCATCACCTCGCGGTGCCGCTGGACGGAGAAGATCAGCGTGACGTTGACCGAGATGCCCTCCGCCAGCACCGCGGTGATGGCCGGCAGGC
>NZ_JBYCLE010000486.1:0-6974 GCF_057473765.1 Mycobacterium sp. TH-M106
GTGCCATGGCGACCCCATCGACACCCGCGCGACCGACCGACGGCTTCCACCTTGTCGTCGATGCCCTCAAGCTCAACGGGATTGGCACCATGTACGGTGTCGTCGGCATCCCGATCACCGACCTTGCCCGGGTGGCGATGGCGGAGGGAATCCGCTACCTCGGTTTTCGGCACGAGGCCTCCGCTGGTTACGCCGCAGCCATCGCCGGTTACCTCACCCGCCGACCGGGTATCTGCCTGACGGTGTCGGCCCCCGGCTTCCTCAACGGCCTGCCCGCGCTGGCCAGCGCCACCGTGAACTGCTTTCCGATGATCCAGATCTCGGGGTCGAGTGCGCGCACGATGGCGGATCTGCAGCGCGGCGACTATCAGGAACTCGACCAGCTCAACGCGGCCCGGCCGTTCGCGAAGGCCGCGTACCGGATCGACCGGATCGAGGACGTCGGCCGCGGCGTCGCCCGGGCCGTCCGCGCCGCGGTTTCCGGGCGGCCGGGCGGCGTCTACCTCGACATCCCGGCGGCCGTACTCGGCCAGCACATCGACGCCGCCGTCGCGGCCGAGACCACCTGGAAAGTCGTCGATCCGGCCCCGGCACAGGTGCCGGCACCCAATGCGCTTGACCGTGCGTTCGGGCTGCTGGCAGCGGCGCAGCGGCCGCTGATCGTGCTGGGCAAGGGCGCCGCGTATGCCCAGGCTGACGGCGTGATCCAAACGTTCGTGGAAACCAGCGGCATCCCCTTCCTGCCGATGCCGATGGCCAAGGGGCTGGTGCCGGACGCCCACCCGCAGTCGGTGGCGGCCGCCCGTTCGCTGGCGCTGGCTCGCGCGGACGTGATCATGCTGGTCGGCGCCCGGCTGAACTGGATGCTCGGCCACGGTGAACCGCCGGCATTCTCCGTCGACGCGCGGTTCATCCAGGTCGACATCGAGACGTCGGAGTTCGACAGCAATCGGCCGATCGCCGCACCGCTGAGCGGCGACATCGGTTCGGTGATGGCGGCGCTGGCCGAGCGGCTGTCCGCGCATCCAATCGCGGTGCCGGCGGCCTGGACCGCCGAGCTCGCCGGCCGAGTAGCGCACAACAACGCCGCGATGAGCCGGCGGCTGGCCGAGGATCCACACCCGATGCGCTTCTCCAACGCGCTGCGCGCGGTGCGCGCCGTGCTGCGACGGCATCCGGAGGTCTACCTGGTCAACGAGGGTGCGAACGCGCTGGACATCGCCCGCAACGTGATCGACATAGAGGTGCCGCGGCACCGGCTCGACAGCGGCACCTGGGGCGTGATGGGTATCGGCATGGGCTATGCCATCGGCGCCGCGGTCGAAACCGGCCAGCCGGTCGTCGCGATCGAGGGCGACAGCGCATTCGGCTTCAGCGCCATGGAGATCGAGACGATCTGTCGGCACCAGCTGCCGATCGCTGTCGTGGTCCTCAACAACGGCGGGGTGTACCGTGGCGACGAGCAAAGTGCCGGGACGGGCCCGGCGCCGACTGTGCTGAGTCCGCACGCGCGCCACGAGCTGATCGCGGAAGCGTTCGGCGGCAAGGGCTATCACGTCACCACGCCGGCAGAGCTGGAAGCGGCACTCACCGAGGCGCTGGCGTCGAACCAGCCGGCGGTCATCGACGCGGAGCTCGATCCGGCCGCTGGCGTCGAGAGCGGGCACCTGAAGGACCGCAACACCACGAGCACCTTGTGACGGCGACTCAGGCGACCAGCAGCGGCGCGATCCAGGTCAGCTCGCCGGGCAGCTGGGCGCTCCAAAACGACGGGTCGTGCCCGCCGGGGGAGAATCCGCCCGCCGGCGGGTTAGCCATCGAAGCGATGAACTCCCTGGTCGCCGAAGCGAACGGATCGCCGTTGCCGCAATCCACCCGGATCGGGATGGACGCCAGTGCGGGCATCCCGAACACCGAGTTGGCGGAGAAGTCGGCGGCGCCGTCGAATGCCCCCGGCGCGGTGGCTCCGGAGGACAGCCACAGCGCCGGGCTGACCGCGCAGATGGCCGCGGTGCGCTCCGGACCCAACCGGCCGCCGAGCAGCAGCGCACCGTAACCGCCCATCGACCAGCCCAGGAACCCCACCCGCGAGGTGTCCAGACCGTGCTCGCCGAGCAGTGGGATCAGCTCGTCGAGCACCATCGCACCGGAGTCCTCACCGGAGGAGCGTTTATGCCAGTAGCTGCCGCCGCCGTCGACGGCGACCACCGCGAACGGCGGCAGGCCCGCGTCGACGGCCTGGGCCTGGCCCTGCTCGACGCCGCCGGCCATCACCGTCGCCGCGTCACTGCCCTTGCCGTGCAACGCGATCACCGGCCGCAGCGCCGCCGTCTGGCCCGGTGGGCGGGCGATGGCCCAGTTGGTCGTCGCACCGCCGCGTGCCGCCGACGCAAACGAGCCGCTGGCCATTGTCGGAGCCGCGGGCGCCGGGGGGAGCGCAGGCGGTGGTTCGAGGGGCGGCGCCAGCGGTGCGCCGGTGCCGGCCATCGACAGCTCGGGGCCGGTAACCGGATGCGCGGGCGTGCGCAGCGGACCCAGTGCGTAGGCTCCCGCGGCTCCGGCGGCCGCGCCGGCGCCGAGGCGCAACAACGTGCGTCGGCTCAGGTCGGGCATGCGGGCCATCATGCCAGGATCACCGTGTTTGACCGAAAGGGCAGTGCGGCACCGACCCGGCTGGCAGCATGTCTAGGCGTGACGGCACCGGTGACGCCCAAGGGCGAACGCCGACGATATGAGCTGGTCAGCGCGGCTGCCGAGCTGCTCCACGAGGGCGGTCTCGAAGCGGTGACCCACCGCGCGGTGGCACGCCGGGCGGGCGTCGCGCTGGCGTCGACCACCTACTATTTCTCGTCGCGCGACGATCTGATCGCCAGCACCGTCGAACATGTCGGGATGCTGGAAGTCGCCCAGCTGCGAGCGCGCGTCGCCGACCTGTCGCGACGGCGCCGCACCGCCGAGACGACCGCCGACATGCTGTGCGACCTGCTGGTCGGTGAGGCTTCCCAGGTACGGCTCACCGACGAGCTCATCACCCGCTACGAGCGCTATATCATCTGTGCCCGGTTGCCCGCGCTACGCGGTATCCAGCGCCGGATTCTGCGCCAGCGTGCCGAGGCCGTCGTCGAAGCCGTGCTGCGATCCGGCCGCACGGCGCGGATCGAGCTGCTTTTCGCACTGGTCTGCGTGGTCGACGGGGCGGTGGTCGCCGCGTTGGCCGACGACGGACAGGGGCCACGCCAGGCGGCGCGGGCCACGCTGATCGATGTTATCGACCTGCTCGCACCGATCGACCGGAGCGCCGTGTCGGCATGATGCACCGATGACGGTGCTCGTCGGGCAACACCGACAACCGTAAGCTATGTGGTTGTGCGCATTCCCAACGTGCTGGCCACCCGCTACGCCAGCGCCGAGATGGCCGCGATCTGGTCACCGGAGGCCAAAGTCGTCGCCGAGCGCCGGCTCTGGCTGGCGGTGCTGCGGGCGCAGGCGGAGCTGGGTGTGCAGATCTCCGAGCAGGTGCTCGCCGACTACGAGCGGGTGGTCGATGACGTCGACCTAGCGTCGATCGAAGCCCGTGAACGCACCCTGCGCCACGACGTCAAGGCCCGAATCGAGGAGTTCAACGCGCTGGCCGGCCATCAGCACGTGCACGCGGGCATGACCAGCCGCGATCTGACCGAGAACGTCGAGCAACTGCAGATCCGCCAGTCGCTGGATCTTGTCTTCGGTCACGGAGTCGCCGTTGTTGCGCGGTTGGCCGAGCGGGCGGTGCAATACCGCGATCTGGTGATGACCGGGCGCAGCCACAACGTCGCCGCGCAGGCCACCACGCTGGGTAAGCGGTTCGCCTCTGCCGCCCAGGAGACGCTGATCGCGTTGGATCGGCTGCGCGAGTTGATCGACCGCTACCCGCTGCGCGGCATCAAGGGGCCGATGGGCACCGCCCAAGACATGCTGGACCTGTTCGGCGGAGACACCGCCAAGCTGGCCGAGCTGGAACGGCGGGTCGCTGAATTTCTCGGCTTCACAACGGTGTTGGATAGCGTTGGTCAGGTGTATCCGCGTTCGCTGGACCACGACGTGGTCTCCGCTCTGGTGCAGTTCGGCTCTGGCCCATCGTCGTTCGCCCACACCGTCCGGCTGATGGCCGGCCACGAGCTGGTCACCGAGGGCTTCGCGCCCGGGCAGGTCGGCTCGTCGGCGATGCCGCACAAGATGAACACCCGCAGCTGCGAACGGGTCAACGGACTGCAGGTGGTGCTGCGCGGCTACGCGTCGATGGCGGCTGAACTGGCGGGCGCACAGTGGAACGAGGGCGACGTGTTCTGCTCGGTGGTGCGCCGAGTGGCGTTGCCGGACGCGTTCTTCGCCGCTGACGGCCAGATCGAGACATTTCTGACGGTGCTCGGCGAATTCGGCGCCTACCCGGCGGTGATCGGCCGTGAGTTGGATCGCTACCTGCCGTTTTTGGCCACCACCAAGGTGTTGGTCGCCGCCGTGCGCGCTGGCATGGGCCGGGAGGCCGCGCATCAGGCGATCAAGGAGAACGCGGTGGCGGTGGCGTTGGCGATGCGGGAACGCGGTGCCGAACCCGATCTTCTCGACCGGCTGGCGGCCGATCCGCGATTGCCGTTGGACCGGGCAGCGATCGACGCCGCGCTCGCCGACGAACAGGCATTCACCGGCGCGGCCGGTGACCAGGTGGACGCCGTGGTCGCGGCGGTGCAGACGCTGGTTGCCCGTTACCCCGACGCCGCCAAGTACACCCCGGGTGCGATCCTGTAACGCCATGGCCGCTGCCAAACCCCCTGCTGCTCTGCGCCGCATCGATTTCACCGACCTGGACAACTTCGCCAACGGGTTTCCGCACGAGTTGTTCGACGTCCACCGCCGTGTCGCTCCGGTGTTCTGGCATGAGCCCACCGAGCACACCCCCGACGGGGAAGGTTTCTGGTCGGTGGCCACCCACGCCGAAACCCTTGAGGTGTTGCGCGATGCGGTGACGTACTCGTCGGTGACCGGCGGGAAGCGGCCGTACGGCGGCACGGTGCTGCAGGATCTGTCTATCGCGGGCCAGGTGCTCAACATGACCGACGATCCTCGGCACGCCCAGATTCGAAAGTTGGTCAGCTCCGGGTTGACGCCGCGGATGATCCGCCGGGTCGAGGAGGATGTGCGGGCGCGGGCCCGTCGGCTGCTCGACGCCGTCGAACCCGGCACGCCGTTCGATTTCCTGGTGGACATCGCGACGGAGTTGCCGATGCAGATGATCTGCATCCTGTTGGGTGTGCCGGAGGCGGACCGGCACTGGCTGTTCGAGGCGATCGAGCCGAGTTTCGATTTCGGGGAATCGCGGACGGCGGTGGTTTCGCAGCTATCGGTCGAGGAAGCCGGATCGCGGGTCTACACGTTCGGGCAGGAGCTGATCGCGGGCAAGCGGGCCAGGCCGACCGACGACATGCTTTCGGTGGTCGTCAACTCCGTCGACCCGGGTTTGTCCGATCTGGAGTTGTACCTGTTCTTCAGCTTGTTGTTCAGCGCGGGTGCGGACACCACCCGCAACGCGATCGGCGGCGGGTTATTGGCTTTCTCGCAGCATCCCGACCAGTTCCGGTTGCTGCGTGGCGATTTGGACCTGATGCCGACCGCGTTCGAGGAGATCATCCGCTGGACGTCGCCGTCGCCATCGAAGCGGCGCACCGCAACCCAGGCCGCCATCCTGGGCGGCCAGGCGATCGAGGCCGGCCAGAAAGTGCTGGTGTGGGAGGGTTCGGCCAACCGTGACGAGAAGGTGTTCGATCGCGCGGATCAATTCGACATCACCAGGAAGCCCAACCCGCACATAGGGTTCGGCCACGGCTCCCACTTTTGTCTGGGTGCACACCTGGCCCGGCTGGAACTACGGGTGCTGTTCGAGGAACTGCTGGCCCGCTTCGAGAGCATACGGGTGGTGGCACCGGTTGAATGGACCCGGAGCAATCGGCACACCGGCATCCGGCATCTGGTGGTCGAACTGCGCGGCAGGTCGTGATCGCATTGCTGCGCCGGTGGGGTCGGGTCGAGCCGTCACCGGACGTGTTTGCCGCGGTGATGGCGACCGGGATCCTGTCGGTTGCCGCACGCGCTCACCACTACCGGTGGATCAGCGACACGCTGGGCGTGTTGACCACGGCCGGCATGCTGGCCCTGGTGGGGCTGGTCCTGATCGCCACTGCTACTCGCCGCCGGATGATCTGGGACCTGGCCGACCCCGACGTGACACTGCGGCTGTTCACGTTCGTGGCGGCGTGCGCCGTGCTCGATTCCCGGTTGGTCGGGCATTCGGCGGTGGTGCGCAGCATCGGCGTGGTGGCCCTGTTGTCGTGGCTGGTGTTGCTGGTGTTGACCGCTCGCGACATGGCGGCGCGTCCGTGGCCGGGTTTGCGCGATCGGGCGCACGGTGCATGGGAGCTGGGCAGCGTGGGTACCTCCGGCCTAGCGATTGTGATGGCGCAGGTGGCCCGCTACGCCGGCGACCACAGGTGGCTGGCGGCCGCGGTGCCGGTCTGGGCCCTGGCGATCGCGATCTACGGCCTGATGACCTGGCTGATCCTGTGGCGCATCGTCGCCGAGCGGATGGACCGCGAGGGATTCGCGCCCGACGACTGGATCCTGATGGGAGCGATGGCCATCGCCACCCTGGCCGGTGACCGCATCCACAGCGTGGCCCCGCAGTGGCTGGCCGGGCCGGTGCGCACCGTCACCATTGTGACCTGGGTGACCGCCAGTTTGTGGATACCGCCGCTTATCTACTTCGTGTTGCACCACGTCAACCAGCGACCCGGGGTCTTACGGTTCGCCGGGGTGTGGTGGGCGGTGGTGTTCCCGCTGGGCATGTACTCGGTGGCCACCGACGCGACGGCGGCGGAGCTGGGAGCGGCATCGATGCAGACGGTTTCACTGGTGTTCTTCTGGAACGCGCTGACGGCGTGGCT
>NZ_JBYCLE010000487.1:0-2501 GCF_057473765.1 Mycobacterium sp. TH-M106
GCCGCTGGCGGTCAACCAGGCGGTGCAGTGGCCGCTGGCCGAGTTGCACACCGAGGCCCAGATGGTGCGGCTGCTGGTGTATTACGCCGCGTGGCACCTGGACCGCGATCACCACCTTGAGGTCTCCGACAAGGTGTCGATGGCCAACTATCGTGCCAACCGTCTGGTCTGCGATGCCGCCGACCGCGCGATGCAGGTCTTCGGCGGGCTCGGCTACAGCCGGCACGAGCCGTTCGAACACATCTATCGCCACCATCGCCGCTACCGGATCACCGAAGGCGCCGAGGAGATTCAGATCCGCCGGGTTGCCCAACGGCTCTTCGGTTTCGACCGGCGGCGATGACGATCGACGAACTGGCCACCCGGCTGGCCAGCGTGCTGGCGCCGATACTGGGGCCCGTCACGATCGAGGGACTGCGCCCGCTCAGCGGCGGCGCCAGCCGCTCCACCTGGGCGTTCGACGCGGTCTTCAGGACGGGGCAAGCCAGCGGGCGTCGGGCATTGATTCTGCGCACCGGACCGCTCGACGAAGTCCACGCCAGCATGGAGTTGGAGGCCCGCGCCCAAGCCGCCGCCGGCGCGGCCGGCGCCCCGGTCCCCAACATCCTGCGTGCGGACAATTCCGTGGCCGCACTGGGTAATCCGTTTCTGGTCTGCGACAAGGTCAGCGGCGAAACCATTGTCCGACGCATCTTCCGCCACCTCGACAGCGCCGGCCGGGACCGGTTGCTGCGCCAGTGCGCACAAGCTCTGGCCGCGATCCACCGCGCCGACCCGACCACCGCCGGTCTGGCGGCCGAGGACCAACTAACCCAGTGGCGCGCCCGACTGGACGCCATCGGCGACACCACCGCCACCTTCGAGTGGGCGTTTCGCTGGCTGGCCGCCCACCGACCGCCGCCGTCGGAACTTCGTCTGGTACACGGCGACTTTCGGATGGGCAACCTCGTCGTCGACGGATCCGATCTGGCAGCAGTGCTGGACTGGGAGCTGGTGCACATCGGCGAGGTGGCCGAAGACCTGGCCTGGTTCTGCATCCGGGCCTGGCGGTTCGGCGCGCCCGCCGATCGAGGCGCCGGCGGGCTGGGCAGCATCGAGAACTTTCTCTTTGCCTACGAGCAGGCCGGTGGGGCTGCCGTCGACCGGGAGAGTTTTGCCTGGTGGCTGGTGTTGGCCACGCTGCGCTGGGGCGTCATCTGCCGCTACCAGGCGCAGCGTCACCTCAGCGGCCAGAGCCGGTCGGTGGAGTTGGCGGCGATCGGCCGCCGGGTCGCCGAAACGGAATGGGATCTGCTGGATCTGCTGGATCCCGAGGGGGCGCACCGGTGACCGGACTGCACGGCCGGCCGACCGCCGCCGAGCTGGTAGCCGCGGCCGCCGAGTTCCTCGAGACCGAGGTCCGCGACGTCACCACCGGAAACGTCAACTTCCACGCTCGGGTCGCCGCCAACGCGTTGCGCATCGTCGAACGCGAACTGCTCGACACCGGTGCTGACCAGATCCGCACGGCGCTGGCTGACCTGGGTTTCTCCGACGAGGGCGGCCTGGCGGCCGCGATCCGGGCCGGTGAACTGGACAACCGCGCCGAGGAGGTGACCGCGTGTCTGCGCACCCTGGTACGGCACCGGTTAGCGATCGCACACCCCGGATACGACAGCCAATAGTCGACCGCAACCGGGCTTCGCGCAGGCGCCGCAGTAACATCGCCACCGTGTCTGCCAACGCCACAACCACGGTCACCGCCCCGCTGCGAATCCTTGTCTACAGCGACGACGCTTCCGTCCGCGAGCAGGTCATGCTCGCGCTGGGCAAGCAGCTGCACCCGGACCTGCCCGAGTTGAGCTACGTCGAAGCCGCGACCGAGCCGGTCGTGATCCAGCAATTGGACGCCGGCGGCATCGATCTGGCCGTCCTCGACGGGGAGGCGACACCGGCCGGCGGGATGGGCATCGCCAAACAGCTCAAAGACGAGATCGCGACGTGCCCGCCGATCGTGGTGCTCACCGGCCGCCGCGACGACGAATGGCTGGCGCGCTGGTCGCGCGCGGAGGCCGCCGTCCCGCATCCGATCGACCCGATACAGCTGAGCCGGGTGGTGCTCGAGCTGCTGCGGGCAAGGGTCGGGTGACCGCACGGTTGCTGAGTGACCCGGCGGCGCGGGTGGTCTGGTCTCGACTGAGCGAGCGCTATTCCACTGGATCGGCGATCCGGAACCCAAGCGCAGGCTGTCCGTGCACACCAATGATGACCGGTGTGGCGCTGTCAGCGGCCCAGGCGTGCGACAGCACGAAGAGCCGGCCGGTGGGATCGCATGCTTTCGGTGTTCGGTGTCTGGCGGCCGCGACAAATCGGGAAACTACCCCATAAGCCTGGCGCTGGGCGCTGCGACCGGGCACTCACCGGACGTAAGACTCGACTTGTGCGTGATGACCGTGCGAGCGAGCGACCCGACCATCAGCGGTGACGAGCGGAAGCCCGAGGGTCTCGCTTAACGCGACGAA
>NZ_JBYCLE010000488.1:0-7426 GCF_057473765.1 Mycobacterium sp. TH-M106
GGTGGAGAAGAACCTGGACCGGCTGACCCTGTTCGTGGTCGGCATCTGGCTGGTGTCGATTATCGGCATGGCGTTGCTGATCAAACTGCGCTAAACGAGCCGGGGCCGGGCAGCCGACACGGAGAGGGCGGGCGCAGGGGCACAGTGGCCAGGGACGCGGACGTCATCGTCGTCGGTGCCGGAATGGCAGGCCTGTCGGCAGCGGATCAGCTTGTCGGCCAAGGCAAATCGGTGTTGCTGGTCGAAGCCCGCGACCGGGTCGGCGGCCGTGTGCTCAACGAGGCTCTGGACGCGTCGGACCCGGACCAGGTGGTGGAGGTGGGCGGCCAGTGGCTCGGCCCCACCCAGGATCGCGCTCGTGCCCTCGCGCAACGGCTGGGGCTGACGTTGTTTGCCACCCACACCGCCGGCGACAATCTCCTGGAACGCCGGGGCGGCAGACTGCGCCACTACCGCGGCAATATTCCCAGGGTCAACCCGCTGGTCTTGGCCGAAGTAGGTCGGGCCCAGGCGCGCCTGGACCGGATGGCCCGCCGCGTTCCGCTGGAGGCACCCTGGGCCGCGCCACGCGCAGAGCATCATGACGCGATGACGTTTGCCAGCTGGCTTTCGCGTCACGTTCGCCTGCGGGAGTCGCGCGAGTTTCTGCGGGTGGCCATCGCCGCCGTCTTCGCGTGCGAGCCGCACGATGTGTCCCTGCTGCATGTGCTGTTCTATATCCATTCCGGCGGTCGACTCGACAACCTGATCGGCACCCGCGGCGGCGCCCAGCAAGACCGTGTCGTGGGCGGCACCCAACTGCTCGCCAGCGGGCTGGCCGCCGGGCTCGGCGAACGGGTGCTGCTCGGACGCCCGGTGCGGCGCATCGCGCAGGACGACGACGGCGTCACCGTGGCCGCCGACGGCGGCACCACCCTGCGCGCCCACCGGGTCATCGTCGCGCTGCCGCCCACGCTTGCTGGCCGCATCGACTACTCGCCGGTGCTGCCGGCCGCCCGCGACCAGCTCACTCAGCGCATGCCGATGGGGTCGGTGATCAAATGCATGGCTGTCTACGACGAGCCGTTCTGGCGACGCGACGGCCTGAACGGCCAGGCGATCAGCATCGACGGCCCGGCGTGTGCCGTCTTCGACAACAGCCCACCGAGCGGTTCACCCGGTGTGCTGCTCGGCTTCCTGGAAGGTCGCCACGCACGACGGTTGTCCTCGGTGTCTGTCGATCAGCGCCGTGACGCCGTCGTCGGCACCTTCACTCGGCTTTTCGGCCTGCGCGCCGCGCGGCCCGACCGCTACCTGGACAAAGACTGGTCGGCAGAGCCGTTCAGCCGCGGCTGCTACACCGCTCTGATGCCACCCGGCACCTGGACGGCGTTCGGCCCGGCGCTGCGAGCCCCGGTCGGGCGCATCCACTGGGCGGGCACCGAGACGGCGAAAATCTGGAGCGGCTACATCGACGGCGCTATCCGCTCCGGCGAGGACGCGGCAAGCGCTACGCTGCAGGCTCTCGGTACCGGCTGAAATCTCGGCCGGCAACTCGCTGCCCGGAGGTATGTCACCAGGTGTTCGACGACATCAGTTCGCCATTTTGTCGTGGCGCCGCCGCGGGTACGAGGATCTGTGCAGCCGAGGCAGGAGCATGGGCACACGCGACTGGTAGTCGCGGTACTGGTCGCCCAGCGCCGCCTGCAAGTCGTGTTCTTCGAATTGCAGCGCGATCAAGATGTAACCGGTGGTCGCTGCGGCGAAGAGCAGATGCCCAGCCGTCATCGTCGGGGTAGCCCAGAACGCGACGATGAAGCCCAGCATGAGCGGGTGCCGCACCAGCCGGTACAACAGCGGGCTGCGAAACTCGACGTCGGTGTAGGGCTGATGACGCCAGGCCAGATACACCTGCCGTAGCCCGAGCAGGTCGAAATGGTTGATCATGAACGTGCCTGCCAGCACAATTGCCCAGCCCAGCCAGAACAGCGCGTGTAATCCGATGCGGGCCGCCGGTGGTGTCAGGTTCCACACAACCGCTGGCATTGTTCGCCATTGCCCATACAGCAGAAACAGGACCAGGCTGGTGAGCAACACGTAGGTGCTGCGTTCGACGCTGTGCGGCACGAATCGCGTCCACCATCGCTTGAATGCCGGCCGCGCCATCACGCTGTGCTGGAGGGCGAACAGCCCCAGCAGCAGCGCGTTGACTGCGACCGCTTGGCTTATCGGACCGGCTATGCCGACATCGACGCTGCGGGGGACCGCGATATTGCCTACGAAGCCGATCGCATACAGAAAAGATGCCAGGAACATCATATAGCTCAGCGAGCCGTAACTCATCGCTAGAAAGCGTGCCATCGCATCCTCCGGTTGGCTGTGGCTGGCTGTGGTATCAGAAGTTCAGCACCTTGTCGGCCCACAGCGTCCATTCGGTGACCTCGTCCATTGTGGACCGCCGTGCCCCCTGGACAAGACCGTCTTCGCACAGTGCCCTTGCCTCCAAACAGGTTCCGCAGCATCCGACCTCACCACCGTGGCGGATCACGCCCTGCAGCATGCGGTCCAGATGGTAGTAGCCGTCGGGGATTTTTTGGTTAGCCATGGCGCAGCCGACCGCGTCGCCGAACAGGAAAACCCTTACCTCAACCCCCTCTTGCTTGGCCAGCGAGCCGGCCAGGCGAAGCCCGTTGTAGCACCGCTCGGTTCCGTAAGGTGGATCGTTGAGAATGACGAGGAATTTCACTTCTCACTCCGGTTCTTGGTCTTGGCCCGCGCGCTCGTTGCGCGCGTCGTTTCGATTTTTCGGCCGCCTGATCCTCGTTGTGCCGGCTCTCGTGGGGTCTCAGCGCCGACGGCAACCGGCAGCCCGGCCTGCCGCCATTCGGGCATCCCGTCTTCCAGGCAGTGGGCTTGACGGCCGCGACCGCGCAGCGTCGCCACGGCTTGAGGAGCGAGCAGGCAGAGTGGTCCCCGGCAGTAGGCGACGATCTCGACGGTCGAGTCGATTCCTTTCAGGCGTGCTTCCAGGTGTTCGAGGGGCGCCGAGAGTGCGCCTGGAATATGGCCGGCCTCATACTCTTCGATGGGCCGCACGTCTATCACGACGACCTCACCCGCGCGCACACGCCGGAGCAGCTCAGGGCGGGTGACTCTTTCGGTCGCGCGCTCATCCGCGCCGATGTCGCGGAGGATTTGGTCGACCTCGGCAAGCCGGGCGCGGGCCAGATCACCGAGCGCAGCCACGAACCGGCAGACTTCTTCCCCCGCCGCACGGTAGTAGACGCGCACGCCCTCGCGGCGGGTCACCACGAGGCGACCCTGGCGCATCAGCTGCAGGTGCGTCGACGCGGTGGTGAATTTGAGGCCGGCGGCTTGGGCCAATGCCTCAACGGTGCGCTCGCCCTGGCAGAGCAGCTCCAGCAGCTCGATCCGCTTGGGGTGCATGACCACCTTGCCGATCCGGGCGAGTTGGTCGTAGAGGTCGAGCCGTGCTGTCATGGCGTCTTCTCGGCGGCGGCTTGGCTTGGGGCGGTGTGGGTTTCATACATCCGGGCGGCGACGATCAGCCCGGAGGCGGCGGTAATCGCGGCCACCACCCAGACCGTGGCACGCAGGCCCCACAGGTCGGCAACGACACCGGACACGATCGCACCGACGGCGAATCCGCTGTCGCGCCACAACCGGTACACGCCGACCGCCCGGCCTCGCCATGCCGGGTGGGCCACGTCACCGACGACGGCCAGCAGGCTGGGATACACCAACGCGGTGCCGGCGCCCAACAGCGCTGCCGCCAGCGCCCATGCCGCGAAGGTGTCAGCCAGTGCAGTGAGGGCCAGTGCGCCGGCTTGGGCGAGCATCCCCGCAGTGATGAGCCGTTTGCGCCCCCAGCGATCCGACAGCTCGCCGGTGAACAGTTGCCCGAGCCCCCACACCGCGGGATACAAGGCGGCCAGCACACCGATACCCGACACCGATAGTCCGACAGTGGCGAACAGGATGGGAAACAGGCCCCAGGCCAGGCCGTCTTTGAGGTTGTTGACCATCCCGGCTTGGCTGGCTGCTGACATGGCGGGTTCGCGCAGGCTGGTGTAGGTGAAGATCTGCAGGTTGGTCAGTTCGGCATGCAGGTGATCGTGGCGGCCGTCGGCCCGGGGCCGATGCCGGGCGGCGTCCAGACGGGCGTGCTCGCGGGTCTCGCGCACGACCGCGACCGAAAGACCTAGTCCCACAATGATGTAGGCGGCACCCAGCAGGAACGGGGCGGGCCGCAGCCCGTAGCGGTCAGCCAGGTAGCCGGTGGCCATGGCGGTCAGGGCGAGCCCGCTGTAGCCGGCGGCCTCGTTGAGACCCATCGCCCGGCCGCGTCGCGCCGGGCCGGCCAGGTCGATGTTCATGATCACGGTGGTGGACCAGGTCAGGCCCTGGTTGATTCCCAGCAGCACGTTGGCGGCGACCACCCAGCCCCAGGTGGGCGCCCAGATCAACACCAGCGGTACCGGCAGCGCGATCAGCCAGCCCGCGACCTGAAGCGGTTTGCGGCCCAATCGGTCAGCCCAGTGACCGGCCAGGTAATTGGTGGCGGCCTTGGTGATGCCGAAGGCCAGCACATAGGTCAGCACGAACGTGTAGCCCACCAGATGGAAGGTGCGTTGAGCCAGCAAGGGCAGCACGGTGCGTTCCTGTCCCAGGGTGCCTCCGACCAGGGCATTGACCGCGACTAGCAGACTGAACTGCGCCAGGTTGGCGCGCAACCCCAACCGAGGGTGGTCATTGGCACTGCTGACGAGGCGGTCGTCAGCGTGGTGCGGAACGGAGTTGCGCTTCACGTGTTCGCCAATCACGGTCCGTACTATATTCCATAGATCGATGGAATAATCAAGTATCCTTGCGTGGTCGGAGCACGTTGGCCGAAATCTTGCTGGCGCTGGCAGCGATGCCTATCATCTACGTACAAAGATAGTAGATCGGTCCTCATCTGTCACCGAGTGAAAGGACATGACATGGGAGACCTCAGCAACGTCGGCGCCAGGCCCGGGAAGCGCAAGAAGTTCGCGGCGGCTGTGTTGGCTGGTTTGGCTATCACGTTGGCGGCGTTCTTTGCCGGGACATGGGCCGGCTCATCGGGAGTGTTGACGCTCACCTCGGGCCCGGCGAAAACTCCGAGCGGCGCAACGGGTCCGGACATGCAAAATCCAATGTCGGGCATGATGTGTAGCGGCGGTATGCACAACATGATGGAAAACATGATGAAAACCATGATGAAAGACATGCCGGACATGCCGCTGAAGCCGGGCCAGATGCCGAACATGCCGAACATGCCGGACATGCCGATGAAACCGGGCCAGATGCCGAACATGCCGACACGCTGACCGGCTGTCCGACAAAGGATTTGGCGGAAAGTGCCGACCCGGGATCCGGAAGGAGCGATCATCAGTGCTTGACACTGTCGAGGGTCTTCCGGCGCATCCCTTCCTCGTCCACGCGGTCGTGGTCTTTGTGCCGTTGACTGCTTTGCTCGCCGTGTTCATGGTGCTATGGCCTGCTGCGCGTCGTCGCATCGCGGGCGCCTCGTTGTTCGTGACTTCAGGGACCATGGTGGTGACCGTGCTGGCCGCCATGGCCGGCAGGTGGCTCCAACAGCACAGCTCGATGATGATGATGATGATGAACAGCGCGCTCATCCGCCGTCACGGCGATTTGGGTGGACAGCTCGTACTGTGGTTTTCGTTGCTGAACATTTCGATGGTTTGCTGGTGGGCGTTGCATACCCCGCTTTTTGCCGACGAGGTCGCTGAGTTTTCGATGCTGATCCGTCGGGCGGCCGGAGTCGTCGCGGGCGTCAGCACCCTGGTGTTCGCTGTGATCTCGACATGGTCTGTCGTGCTGGTCGGTCGACTCGGCTCACAAGCGGTGTGGGGAATGATGGCCTGCTGCGGGTTAGCAGGCACCCAGCCGTAGCTATCTGTGGCCAATCCGATCACTTACACAACTTGGCGATATCGAAAGGAAGAGAAGGAGAAAGAGTTGCAGCAATGATGATGTGGCACAACGGCGGTCACGCGGGCTGGAGCGGCTGGGGCGACTGGGGTGGCTGGCTCTTGGGATCGGCAATGATGGTGGCGTTTTGGGCGCTAGTCATCACCGCCATCGTGCTGCTCGTGCGTTATCTGCTGTCATCTCGCCCCGGATCGGCACCAAAAACCCGGTCGACGACCGCAGAAAACCTGCTCGCCGAACGCTATGCACGCGGAGATATCGACGATGAGGAGTACCTTCGCCGCCAGGCGCTACTGCGCCAGAGCAACTGAACTACATCGCTTCCAACCGTGTTTCGTACAACGGTCAGAACCCACACAGCAACGCACCGAACTCGCCCAGCACCGTGACGACGAAGGGCCCAGCCGCCACGGCGGCGATCACGGCGGCCAGCCCGGCACGCGTTCGCGATTGGTCGTGGTACGCCGGTGGTGATGCGAGGCGTTCCGCCCGTGCCAACACTTCTACATCGGCGGCTGCCAGCCCCTCGGCGGGGGCTGTGCGGCACAGGGTGATCAGACCTGCCAGCAACGCCTGAGGCCCGTGACGGCGTGCCGCAACGTCGTCGGCACACATTTCCAGCAACAGTGAAACATGTTGTGCACCTTGGGTCATGAGCGTCAACCTGGGAAAGGCGGCGGCTAGACCACGAAGGGTGCTGATCACGATCCAGTGCCGTCCATGGAGATGGGCTCGCTCGTGGGCGAGCACCGCGGCCAACTGGCGCTCGTCGAGTGCGGCCACCGCAGCGCTGGTCACGACGATTGTCGGGGGTTGGGCCGACACAGCGTAGGCAGCGCGTTTGGCAGCCTCGATCACCACAACGTCCTGGGTGCTGGTGCGGTGACCGACAAGCCGCGCCGCGTCGGCGTGTGCGTGCGCGCGGGCCCGCATTCGCGCCACCGTGTCGACCAACTGCATAGCGGCCACCGTCGCGGCAACACTCACCGAGATCGCCAGCGCGGCCAACACGACCTGCGGCACGAGCCCCGCACCACCGACGACGTCGTGCAGTTGGGTCATGCAGGACGTGACAACCGCACGGCGATGAGGCCATAAGCGGATCGCCTGCGCGATGCTCAGCACCAGCGCCACCAGCCACGCGACCAGCACACCACCGATCGCGGTCAGCCATGCTGCCACTCCCAGCCGCGGCACGAACCCGCGCTCGGTCAACGACTGCAACACCGGCGGACCGAGCAGCAGCACCGTCAGGCTGTAGAGGACAAGACAGATCGCGACGCTCATCGGTGGTCCGTTCGCTTGGCCAGCTGTTGCAGTGCGGCGAGCAGGCTTTCGGATTCCTGCAGGCCGATCTGTTCGACGAAGTGGTGCAGAACCAGATCGGGACGGCCGCCACCGTCGAACGCCTCACGCATCAGCTGGGCGGTGTGCTGCTCACGGGAGA
>NZ_JBYCLE010000489.1:0-1219 GCF_057473765.1 Mycobacterium sp. TH-M106
TATGCGCTCGGAGTCGGCGCCGGCACCGCCGACCTGTCGTTCACCACCGAGAACAGCCACGACATCACCCAGCAGGTGCTGCCGACCTACGCCGTCATCTGCTGCCTGGGCTTCGGAGCGGCGGGCAAGATCGGCACGTTCAACCCGGCGAAACTGCTGCACGGCTCGCAGGAGGTGCGGTTGTTCGCCCCGCTGCCGCCCGCCGGAAGCCTCAGTGTGGTCTCCGAGGTGGCCGACATCCAGGACAAGGGGGAGGGCAAGAACGCGATCGTGATGGTGCGTGCCCGCGGCAGCGACCCGAAGACGTCCGAGCCGGTCGCCGAGACGCTGGCCACCCTGGTCATCCGCGGCGCCGGCGGCTTCGGCGGGGCGAAGGGGCAGCGCCCGCCCGCGCCGGAGATTCCGGACAGCCAACCGGACTCGCGAACCGCATACCCCACTCGCGAGGACCAGGGGCTGATCTATCGGCTCTCCGGTGACCGCAACCCGCTGCACAGCGACCCGTGGTTCGCGAAGCTGGCCGGCTTCCCCACACCGATCCTGCACGGGCTGTGCACCTACGGCTTCGCCGGCCGTGCGCTCGTCGCCGAGCTGGGCGGCGGCGACGCCGCGCGGCGGCGACGCCGCGCGGGTCACCGCGATCTCGGCTCGGTTCACCGATCCGGTGTTTCCCGGTGAGACGCTGACCACCTCGATGTGGCGTACCGGAGCGGGCCGGGCGGTGTTTCGCACCGAAGCCGCCGCGCCCGACGGCACCGGCGCCCGGGTGGTGCTTGACGACGGCGCGGTGGAGTACCGCGCCTGACGCCGGCCATAGGTGGAGATCCGGGAGCGACAGCGGGTTGATGAAGTCAGTTGACGCTGATACCCATGGCAAGATAACTTGTTGTGTGTGACCCGATCATTTTGCCGAGCGCCCAGAAGTGGGGCGTCGCCGACGAGGACATGCTGCATGCTTGGCGCAACGCCTTTCGCATCATCGAGCAGGACGACGGCATGACCATTTATGTTGGTGGTGGCCGCAGTGCCAAGATCCTGGAGGTGGGCGTACTTACCGCCATCGACGGCACACAGCTGATCGCTCACGCGATGCCCGCCCGCGACAAGTATCTGAGGTGACCTCATGCCCCGATCCGTAGAAGAGATCATCGCCCACGCTGACGAACTGGCAAAGAAGTTCGAAGAATACGAGCCGTGTCCCGAAGACGAACGAGACCCG
>NZ_JBYCLE010000490.1:0-1726 GCF_057473765.1 Mycobacterium sp. TH-M106
TAGCTTCGATGGGCAGCTTCACGGGGCTATGGCGCAGCTGGTAGCGCACCACACTGGCAGTGTGGGGGTCAGGGGTTCGAGTCCCCTTAGCTCCACAGGGAGAAACCGCGGGTTTTCGCATCGCGCGGTTGGATCTGGTGGGCCAGCAATCTTCCGGTGCGCGGTTGAGCAGCGGCCATGCTAGTTGACTGATCCAGAGCATGCTATCTGACTGATTTAAAGCCTGCTAATTGTATGATTTACCCATGCGGTACACCAGACGCATCATCGACGACGAACTGGACGCACTGTTCGGACAGGTACCGGCGATCGCCATCGACGGACCGAAGGCAGTGGGAAAGACGACGACAGCCGAGCACCGAGTCGTCGGCCTGCTGAGACTGGATGCAAAGCCCAACCGTGAGGCGGTGCACGCCGATCCGGGTCTTGTGTTGACTCGGCCGCGGCCATTGCTCATCGACGAGTGGCAGAAGGTTCCCGAGGTGT
The DNA here is from genome assembly GCF_057473765.1 of Mycobacterium sp. TH-M106. NCBI lineage: Bacteria > Bacillati > Actinomycetota > Actinomycetes > Mycobacteriales > Mycobacteriaceae > Mycobacterium > Mycobacterium sp. TH-M106. The sequence continues at coordinate 487 of NZ_JBYCLE010000490.1, forward strand.
GGGATGTCGTGCGGCGTGCTGTCGATGACGATCCGACTGGTGGCCAGTTTCTGCTCGCCGGGAGTGCTTCACCTCGCCAAGGCGTGACGGCCCACTCCGGTGCGGGACGTATTGGGCGGCTGCGGATGCGTCCTATGACCTTGTCGGAGCGGGGGATCGCGTCTCCAGCGGTAAGTCTTGGCGAATTGCTCAGTGGGAGAAGGCTTCCGCTCGACGGGGTGGCAGAGGTCCGGTTGGCCGATTACGCGGATGAGATCGTGGCGTCTGGATTCCCGGGTATGCGCTCTCTCGGTGCGCGGGCATTGAAGTTTCAGCTTGATTCGTATCTGCGTAATGCCGTTGATCGAGACGTGCCCGAGCAGGGGCTCGCCGTTCGTAAGCCTGATGCCATGTTGGGGTGGTTGCGTGCCTACGCGGCGGCCACATCCACGACGGCAAGCTACACCGCAGTGCTCAATGCGGCCACCGCCGGTGTCAGTGATAAGCCGGCGCGATCAACGACGATCGCATACCGAGACGTGCTCACCCAGCTATGGCTGCTTGACCCGGTACCCGCTTGGGGCCCCGCAGCAAACCCGTTGGCGCGCTTGGCCCAATCGCCGAAGCACCACTTGGCCGATCCTGCGCTGGCGGCGCGTCTCCTCGGCTTGTCCGCGGACATGCTCCTCAGCGGTGAAGGCAGGCCGATCGGGCCTCAGGCTGGTGGCATGCTCGGGCATCTCTTTGAATCATTGGCCGCACTTTGCGTAAGGGTTGCTGCGCAGGCCGCCGAGGCCACTATCGGTCACCTCCGGACACGCAACGGCGACCACGAAATCGACCTGGTGGTGGCGCGCGACGACGGCAAAGTGCTCGCTGTCGAGGTGAAACTCGCCGCAACAGTCGAAGAACGAGACACCGCGCACTTGCGCTGGCTGGCCCACCACCTCCGCGGGGATCTGCTCGACGCGATCATCATCAACACCGGGCCCAACGCCTACCGCCGCCCCGACGGCATCGGCGTGGTCCCGCTAGCGCTGCTGGGTCCGTAGCCGGTCGAAATCCACAAAGCGAATCCCGGGTGCCGACTGTGGCACGGTTGCCACCGTGCACCACAAACCCGCCAGCGCAATCATCGAAGCCGCACACCAGGAACACTCCGACGCGCTGCCCTTGGACGACACCGCGGATTTCGACGACGCCGACCGGGGATTCATCGCCGCGCTGTCGCCGTGCGTCATCAAAGCCGCGGACGGCCGGG
>NZ_JBYCLE010000491.1:0-14762 GCF_057473765.1 Mycobacterium sp. TH-M106
TTGGCGTGAGTGACGTCGAATCTGCAACCCCAGCAGCCGATCCGGTCGTCATCGCCGGAATGGCCGTCGAGGCGCCCGGCGGCATCGACAGCCCCGCTGCGCTGTGGTCGGCGCTCACCGAGTCCAGGGAGCTGCTCACCCCGTTCCCCCGGGACCGCGGCTGGCCGGTGGAGGACCTGCTCTCGGCGTGGCGGCGCGACGGCTGGGGACGGGTGTGCGATGCGGGCGGATTCCTCACCGGCGCAGCGATGTTCGACCCAGCCCACTTCGGTGTCACCCGTCGCGAAGCGCTGGTGATGCACCCGCAGCAGCGGGTGGCTATGCGGGTGGCGTGGAAGGCGCTGGAGAACTCCGGGATCAACCCCGACACCGTCGCCGGTGCTGAGGGCGGCTGCTTCGTCGGGATGTCGATGACGGAGTACGGCCCCCGCACAGCGCAGGCCGACGTCCACACCGGCCACCGGACCGTCGGCATGGGCCAGCTCGGGGGCGCCGCGCGCATCTCACACAGCCTCGGCCTGACCGGACCGTCGATATCGGTCGACTCGGCGTGTGCGTCGTCGTTGACCGCGCTGCAGTTGGCCGCCAACGCGGTTGCGCTCGGAGAGTGCGAGTGGGCGCTGGCCGGCGGCGTGTGCGTGCTGGGAGCACCGACGGCGTTCTACGAGTTCGCGCGGCTCAACGCACTCTCCGACGACGGCCACTGCCGCTCCTACGCCGACGACGCCACCGGCACCGTCTGGGGCGAAGGCGCCGGCATGGTGCTGGTCGAACGCCATTCACGGGCACGGCAATTCCGCCACGACGTGTTCGGGCGCATCCGGGCCATCCGCACCAACCACAACGGCAGCGGCAAGCCGATCCTGGCGCCCCGGGTACGCGCACAACACCAGCTCATCGAGAAAACCCTGGACGCCGCGGGCGTCGAAGCCGCCGACGTGGGCATGATCGAGGGACACGGCACCGCGACTTCGGCCGGCGACCCGGTGGAACTGCTCGCGCTGTTCCAGACATACGGCGCGGCGGGATCCACCGCGCTGCTGGGCTCTGTCAAGTCCAACGCCGGACATGCCCAGGCCGCCTCCGGGGTGCTCGGGCTGATCAAACTCCTGCTCGCGGGCCGGCATGGCTACATTCCACCAACCCTGTTCTCCGACAACCCCACCAGGAAGCTGGACTGGGATCTGGTCGGCCTGCGGCTGGCCACCAAGCTGCACCGGTGGGCGCCGAAAAACGGCGCCCGCTACGGTGCGGTGTCGTCATTCGGCGCGGGCGGCGCCAACGCGCACGCCGTCATCGAGATGCCGGCCGCTACACCGGGATGAACGTGGCGAGCTGTACCTACCTCCTGCCCAACGGCGCGGTTCCGGTGCTGCTGACCGCGGCGACCGCCGACCTGGTGCGCCGCCAGGCGGCTGACCTACTCGGCTATGCCGCCGCACATCCCGGGGTGGCGCCACAGGCGATCGCCACCATGCTGTTCCGGACCCGCTCAGCGCGCCCGCATCGGGTGCTGGCGATGGTGACCAGCACCGACGAGCTGCTCACCGCGCTGCGGGCGGTCGGCGACGGCCGCGAGCACCCCGCCGTGGTGGCCACCACCGCGCCGGCCGTGGCGCGCAGGGTCGGCTACGTCTTCCCCGGCCAGGGCGGCCAGCGGCCCGGGATGGGACGGCTGTACTACGACTCGTTACCGGCGTTTCGCGCCGAGGCGGATCGCTGCGCCGAAGCGTTCCGGGCGGAGGCCGGCGCATCGCCGCTGGGTTACCTGCTGGCCGACGATCATCCAGGCGACCACACCGCTCTGGGTGTCCAGCCCGCGCTGTTCACCCAGATGGCGGCGTTGGCGGCGACGTGGCGCTCGTTCGGGGTGGCCCCGAAGGCCGCCATCGGCCACAGCCAAGGCGAGATCGCCGCCGCTTACGTGTCCGGGGCGGTCAGCCTGGCCGACGCGGTGCGCGTCGTCGTCATCCGCGCCCGCGCCGCCGACGAGTTCGGCTCGGATGCCCACGCGATGGCCGCAGTCGCCGCCGACCGGGGCACCTGCGAAGACATCCTGGCCGGCTGTTCGGGCTTCGCGGAGCTGGCGGTGATCAATTCACCTGGCATGGCGGCAATCTCGGGTGATCGAGCCACCGCGCGCGCCATCGTGGACACGCTCACCGCGCGGGGAGCGTTCGCCAAACTCATCGGTGTGCACTATCCCGCGCACACCAGCCTGATCGACCGGATCGGTGACACGGTGCGCGCTCAGATGCGACGGCGGCTGGACAATCCAACGCTGCGAGAACCGGCCATCGCCTGCCTCGGCGGTACGCTCGGCGGTCCGCTCCCACCTGACGTGCCCGCCGATCGGTATTGGTTCTGGAACCTGCGTAACACCGTGCGCTTCGACCAGGCGATCGCGGCTGCCGTCCGGCTCGGCATCGACACGTTCGTCGAACTCGCCGACCACCCGACGCTGCGGCCGGCCGTCGACGACAACCTCGCGGCTCTGCCGGCCGGCGACCACCCGGCCCTGGTGGTCGACACCTGTAGCCGCGACGGTGGCGACCTGGGCGAGCTGACCCGCAACCTCGCGGTGCTGGCGGTCAACGACCTGGACTACCCGTGGGAACACCTGGCCATCGAGGCCGACGGCCCGCCGCCGCTGCCGCTGGCCGATTTCCCCAACACCCGGATGAACGAGGTCCCGTTGTGGCTGCCCTACCACGGCGACCTGCCGGAGCCGGCCGGGCCGACGGTGCAGGCCGCACCGCCGCGGCTGCTCACCGAGCACTGGGTGCGATTGGCCCGCCGCGCCCTGGTGTCGCCGCGGGACGTCGCCGTCGTCAACCACACCGGGGGCTGCGCTGAGCTCGCCGCCGCCCTCTGCGCCGCCGCGAGCGACATCGGCGCCACCGCGCGCCTGCTGGACCCGGACGACCGCGACGCCCGCGGCACCTGCGACACCTGCGTCATCCTGCTTCCGAAGTCACCGGCCCAAGACGACGCCGCCGCGGCCGCCGCAGTCTCGGCGTTCTTCGCCGAGGGCATCTGGTGGCCGGGGATGGTCGACAGGGTCACCGACTACTGGCTGGTGACGGTCGGCGGTGAGAAGGTGGTCGGGAGCGATCCCGCCCCCGATCCGGTGCATGCCGCGGCCAGTGCCGGGTTCCGCTGCGTCGGCACCGAACACCCGGGTGTGCGATTTCGGCACCTGGACCTACCTGCCGCACCGGTGCCCACAGCATCGGCAGCCACGATCCTGGCGGCGCTGCACACCCGAGACGAGACCGAGTTGGCGCTGCGCGACGGCGGGCTCTACGCCAAGCGCATCGTCGAACAGACCCCAGACAGCGGACCCGGACCCAATATCGGACCCCCGCACCATGTGCTCATCCTCGGCGGCACCGGCAACCTCGGCCTGGAGTTCTGTGAGCACTTCGCTCGCCGGGGTGCTCGGCGGATCACGCTGGTCAGCAGGTCCGGCGAGGCCGGCAAAGCCGCCGACCGGCTGCGCCGGATCCGTTCGGCCACCTCGACGCGGATCGACGTCGCCCGGTGCGACATCGGCGACTCGGTGGCGGTGTCGCGGCTGGCCGAGCGGTATCGCGACGCGCCCGCAGACGTGATCGTGCACGCCGCCATGGTGTACTCGGACCGGGAGTTCGCGGCGATCGCCGCCGAGCAGGCCGACCGGCTGTTGCGGGCCAAGGTGGTCGGCATCGGGCGGGTGCTGGCGGCATTTCCGCGAACCCGCGACTGCCGGGTGGTGCTGTGCTCGTCGGTGGCAGCGACGATCGGCGGCCGCGGCCAGATCGTCTACGCGGCGGCCAACCGGATGCTCGACGCGATGGCGCACCGCCTGCGGGCCGAGGGTCTGGACTGCCTCTGCGTGCAGTGGGGCCAGTGGACGGTGCTCGATCTCGATGCTGCCGGTTGGGCGAAGCTGACCGCCACCGGCCTGCTGGCGATGCGCCCAGCAGACGCGATCGCGGCGGGCATGACCCGCACCCGCGGCAACGTCGTCGTCGCGGCGTTCGACCTGGCCCGGGCCGAGCCGGTGCTGGCGGCCTACGGTTACCGCCCGCTGCTGTCGCAGCTGGCCGCTCCGGCCGATGCGCCCGCCGCGGCCCCCGCCCCCGCCGTGGTTACCGACCTGCGCCAGCGACTGTTGGGCATGCTGGCCGGCGCCATCGGCGTGAACGGCGCCGACGCGATCGACGCCATCGACGTGGCCGCACCCTTGGTCGCGATCGGCCTGGATTCGTTGCAGGCACTCGAGTTTCGCCGCCGGGTCAAGACCGAGCTCAACCACGACCTCGACGTGGCGGAACTGTTGGGCGGGGCGTCGATCACCGACGTCCTGGCCCGCCTAGACGCCTAGCCTAGCTGCCCACGCAGGCTCGGTCGTCAAACCGATTGGTACGCACTGCTTTTGTCCACCGACGCATCGGCGGCACTGATTTCGGCGCCCAGCACCCGGTCGGACAGCAGCCCCAGGCAGCTCAGGTTCGGAAAACCCGGCCCTTCGTTGAGGCCCGCCAGATTCGGCAGCACCACCTTCGGGACGAAGCCCGCGACGGACAGACCGTCGTCGATGGACTCCTCCAACCGCTCCGCGGTCAGCGGCCCGTCCAGCCACGACTCCAGACTGCCCAGCGCGTCTCGGCTCAGCAGCGGCAGAAACCACAGCGGGTCGACCCCGGAGCCGTCGACGACCAGGTCGAAACCGTAGGTGTTCGCGGACCCCCCGGCGCCGTTGCCACGCCCCAGCGGCACCGGACCGTCGGTATGCACCGTGATCCAGATCTGATCGTCACGACTGGCTACCCGGGTGACGCGCCCGCGCACGTGTTTGATCCGCTCGTCGGCCAGCAATGACTCCTGCACCCGCGCGGAGAACACGCCGCGGTCGGTGCGCGCGATGCAGTCACGCCGTTCGGCGGCGGTGAGGCTACGCCACCCGGTGGGGTCGGAGAACAGCGAGTTCTCGAAGTAGCCCTCGCCGCGGGTGAACAGAGTCGGCTGCGGCGAGATCGCGGAGATCGTCGAAACCCGGTGGTGGAAAAGCTCGTTGAGTATCGACGCGGCGGTCTCGCCGCCGCCGACCACCGCGACGTTCGCGGCGACGATGCGGTCCCGGCATACGGTGCGCCGCCAGAATTGCGCGATCGACAGCACCCTCGGGTCACCGGAGAGGATGGACCGCTCGGACTGGCCCGGGCCGGTGACCATCAGCGTGTCGGCGGACAGTCGGGAATCGTGCGTCTGCAGCACCCAGCGGGATCCGTCGATCGCGACCTTGACCAGCTCCCCCTGGACGACTTTCAACCCCGTCACCTCGGCGACCCAGCGCAGGTACCCCGCCCAGGTGTCGTGCGTCGGCGCCGGCCTGCCCCGGTCCACCCAGCCGACGAACTGGTCGGTGGCGACCAAATAAGACTGCCAGCTCCAGCGCATCATCTGTTCGTCGAGCGCGCCGTTGCGGCCGGGCAGCAGAGCCGAGCGGTACGGAAAGCCGACGTCCTTCTCCGGGCTGGTGCCCAACCGCTGCCGGCCGTCAGTCCAGCCGCCCTCGGCTCGCCAGTTGGCGGCCACCCCAGCCCGCTCGACGGCGACGACATCCACTGTGTCGACGCCCATCTGACGCAACGCCGCCGCCTTGGCGGCGACCGCCACGGCTTTCGCGCCAGCTCCGACGATCGCCAGCACCCGGCTCATCGCATATCCACGAGCACAACCCTATCAATTAGCCGAGGCTGCCCTAACTTTGTGTAGGCTACACGATGGTCTCCGAGATGATCGAATCAGGGAGCTGCCCAGTGGCCGTCGCCGTCCCCGATCCGCCCGAATTCGTGGCGCAACCGCAGCCGGCCGGTTTCGTGCCGTTCCCACCGCAGCGGGCGGCCGGCTACCGCGCTGCCGGCTACTGGGCCGGCCGCCGGGTCGACTGCCTGCTGCGACAAGCCGCGGCACGCTGGCCAGACCGCGTCGCCGTCGCAGACGACACCGGCGGCTACAGCTACGCCGAGTTGGACGAACTCGCCACCCGGGGGGCCGCCGGGTTCGCCGCCCTCGGTATCGAACCCAGCGACCGGGTGCTCGTCGCGCTGCCCAACTCGTCGGCGTTCGCGGTCGTGCTGTTCGCCCTGCTACGAGCCGGAGCTATCCCGGTGCTGTGCCTACCGGGACACCGGTTGGCCGAGCTCGGGCACTTCGCCGAAGTCAGCGGCGCGGTCGGCGTGGTCATCACCGACACGGCCAGACCGCTGGCCGAACAGCTGACCGCGGCGCATCCCGGCGTGCGCCACGTCGTCGTCGACGGCGACCCGGGACCGTTCGTCGGGCTTGCCACGCTCCTCGCCGACCAGCCACCACAGCACAGGCAGCTGGGTCGTCCCGGCGATGCCGACACCGCGCTTCCGGCGCTGCTGCTGGTGTCCGGCGGCACCACCGGACTGCCCAAGCTCATCCCCCGCACCCACGACGACTACGTCTACAACACCACCGCCAGCGCCGAGCTGTGCCGGCTCACCAACGACGACGTCTATCTGGCTGTCTTACCGGCGGCGCACAACTTCGCGCTGGCCTGCCCCGGCCTGCTCGGCGCGGTCAGCGTCGGCGCCACCACCGTCTTCGCCAGCGACCCCAGCCCCGAAGCGGCCTTCGCCACCATCGCCCGCCACCGCGTCACGGTCACCGCGCTGGTGCCGCCCCTGGCGAAGCTGTGGGCACAAGCCTGCGACTGGGAGCCGGTCCCGCCGGCGTCGCTGCGGCTGCTGCAGGTGGGCGGCGCCACGCTCGCCTCCGAGGACGCCCGCCGGATCCGCGCCGCCCTGACGCCCGGCCTGCAGCAGGTGTTCGGGATGGCCGAGGGACTGCTCGCCTTCACCCGCCTCGACGACCCCGACGAACTGGTAGAGACCACTCAGGGGTGCCCCTTGTCCGAGGCCGACGAGCTGCGGGTGGTCGACGACGCCGGTGCCGAAGTGCCCGCCGGTGCGGAAGGCGAGCTGCTGGTGCGCGGCCCCTACACCATCAACGGCTACTTCCGCGACGCCGACCGGCGATCGTTCACACCGGACGGTTACTACCGCACCGGAGACCGGGTCCGGCGGTTCACCAACGGCTACCTGCAGGTCACCGGACGCATCAAGGATGTCATCAACCGGGGCGGTGAGACCGTCGCCGCGGGCGATCTAGAGGGGCACCTACTGGCCCACCCGGCCGTCCGCGCCGTGGCGGCGGTGCCGCTGCCCGACGAGCAGCTGGGCGAACGGATCTGCGCTGCCGTGGTCTTCGACGGCCCACCGGTAGGTCTGGCAGAACTGAACCGCCACCTCGACAGCCGCGGGGTGGCCACCCATTCCCGGCCCGACACCCTGGTGGTGCTGCCGGTGCTGCCCACCACCGCGGTCGGCAAGGTCGACAAAAGAGCAATCGTCGAACACGCCCAGACCGCGGCAGGCGCACAGAGTTGCCGGTAGGCATCTCGCCGGCGTCGACCTCGGCGTCGGCCGGTGACGCCGGGTCGGTCGCTACCGCCCCGACAGCGTGCTCTCCCAGAACAGCAGGCGCGCACGCAGTCTTGGATGGCTCATGGTGTCCAGCACCTTGAGCCCGGCGCTGGTGAGCGCCGGGATGCCGACCAACTTGTGAAAGAACCGGCCGCGACGGTATTCCTTGCCCCAGGTCGCCTGGACAATCTGCTCGTAGTTGGTGAAGTCGCCGGGCCCGCCGTTGAGCAGCGCCGCGACGGCGCACTCACCGGCGGCCAGCCCGGACTGCAACGCCTTGGAGATGCCCGCCCCCGACACCGGCCTGGCCGCACCCAGCGCGTCGCCGGCGAACAGGACGCCGGGCCGCCACGGCGGCCAGGCGTTGAAACCCATCGGCAGCCGCCACGCCTGCAGCGCCTTCGATGTCTGCAGCTCGTCGATGCCCGGCAGCTCCCAGTCGGCGGGCAGGGTGGCCAAAAACTCGCCGAGGAACGCAGTGGCGTTGATCTGCTGCCAATTCTTGTAGCTGTTGACATAGCCCAGCCCGACGTTGACCCGGCCCCCGCCGAGCGGGAACACCCAGCCGTAGCCGGGCAGCTGGTCGCCGCGGAACCGCAGCTTGAGGTAGATGTCGAGGCTGTCGGCGTCCGGGCGGTTGGCCGACATCTCGGCACGGATCGCGATCGCGGAGTAGCCGTGGTAGGGCGAGATCAGCTTGAGCCCGCGTTTGACCGGCGAGTAGGTGCCGTCGGCGGCGATCACCGCGTCGGCCAGCACCTGCTCACCACCTCTGAGCGTGACGCCGGTGACCTGCCCGGCGTCGTCGAGGATGGGGCCGACGACCTCGGCGGACTGCCGCACCTCGGCGCCGGCGGCCTCGGCGTTCTTGAGCAGCAACGTGTCCAGCTCGCGGCGGGATATGCCGTGGCCGTGGTCGGGCATGCCGGGGCGGCGCGGGAAGGACAACTCCCATGGGCTGGGGCTGAAGATCATGGCCCGGTTGATGCGGTGGTACTTGTCAATCTCGCTGGCCAGGCCCATTTTCTGCAGGTAGCCGGTGGCGCGGGGAGTCAATCCGTCACCGCATGGCTTGTCGCGCGGAAACTCGGCCTTGTCGAGCACCACCACCCTCGCCCCAGTCTGGGCGGCCCGCCACGCCGCGGCCGAGCCCGCCGGCCCGCCGCCGGCCACGGCCACGTCGTATCGCCGGGTCGCGCTTGCCATCAATCAACCCCTCCTGTGGGCAGCGCCTTGCAGCATACCGGCGCGGGTTGACGCCGGGCGGGGCGCCGTTGACGAGCGCCGTCATTTGCTGTTGACTGCCGCCGATGGCTGTTGACATGGACGTCATGCTCGCCAGGGTCAAAGACCGGCAGTGGGCGCTGGCCGACATCGACTGGGACGCGCCCGGTGCCGAGATGATCCGGCCCGAGTTGCGGCCCAAGCTGACGGCCTTCATGGCCGACCTGTGTTGGATCGAGAACATCGGTGCCCGCGGCTTCGCGGCGATGGCGCGCAAGGCCCCTACCGCCACTCTCGCCGAGATCTACCGGTACTTCCACGCCGAGGAGCAACGCCACGCCAACGCGCAGCTGGCGCTGATGAAACGCTGGGGGATGCTCGACGACGGTGACATCCCCGAACCCAACGTCCACATCCGGCTGGCGACGCAGTGGCTGGACCGCTACTCCGACGGCATGCCGCTGTCGGTGCTGGGCACGGTCATCCCCATGCTGGAGGTGACACTCGACGGCGCGCTGCTGAGGTTTCTGCTCGACGAGGTCGACGACCCGGTCTGCCACCAGGTGTTCGAGAAGATCAACAGTGACGAATCCCGGCACATCGCCGTGGACTTCGAGGTGCTCGAGATGATCGGGCACCGCAAAGCCCGCAAGCTGGCGATCGACTTCGTCCGCAAGGTCGCCTCCCCCGGGCTGGTTGTCGGTGTGCTGCTGGGCATCACGTTGTTCAGCCGGGTGCGCGACGAAATCATCGGCATGGGGCTAGACCCTGAGCGGTTTCACGCCGCACTGATGCGGTTTCAGAAGTTCGGCGATCGCGGTGAGCGCACCCGGCGGATACCGTCGTACCGGATCGTCAAGCGCTACACCACCATGGTCACAGACCCGGCCAGCAGATACCATCGGCTGGCCGACCCCGCGGTGCGGCTGTCGGCCCGCTACCCGAAGCGACTGCTCAAGCCGGTTCCGAGCTGGTTCAACGAGATCACCTACCACCCGGTGCAGACCGGCCTGCACGGCCTCCCGGAGGTACGCGGCGCCGACTCCTACGCGGGCCAGAACATCCACGCCGCCGAATGGCGCGGCTACGACTTCACCGGCAAACGGGTCGGTGTCGTCGACGCCGGAACCGGTGTCTTTCAGATCGTCCCCGAACTGGTCAAGCGCGCCGAATCCGTCACACTGTTCCAGCGCGCACCCAGCTGGGTGCTGCCCCGCCAGTTGTTCGCGGGCGTGCCGGTGCTGGCCCGGCAGCTGGCCCGGGTCCACCTGCGCCTGATGGTCAAGGATCCGTGGCTGCGGCGCCAACTCACCCCCAGCCCGGCCCAGGATTGCCGGCACATCGTGGTGTCCCGCGACTACTATCCTGCGCTGCAGCGCGACAACTGTAAGCTCATCGACTGGCCGATCGCCAGACTGTGCCCCGCGGGCATTCGCACCAGCGACGGCGTCGAGCACCGCTTGGACGCCATCGTGTTCGCCGATGAGACCTACCGCTGCCCGGCGCCGAGTCGCATGGGTGGCGTCGGGACTATCCCAGCAGGGCGCGCACCACGGCGTCGGCCAGCAGCCGACCGCGATCGGTGAGCACGAACCGCTCGCCCTGCTCGACCAACAAGCCGTCGGCAAGGGCTGCCGCGCCACGCTCCCGCTCTGCCGCGTCGAGAAGTGTCAGCTCCAAGCCCTTTCGTGTCCGCAACCGCAGCATCACGTCCTCGGTGTGCGCGGCGGCGTCGTCAAGCTCCTCGAAACCGGCCACCGGCAGCTCGCCGTCGCCAACCAGTTGCGCATAAGCGTTGGGGTGCTTGATATTCCACCAGCGCATCGCGCCGACGTGGCTGTGCGCCCCTGGCCCGGCACCCCACCACTGGCCGCCGCCCCAGTAGCCGAGGTTGTGACGGCACTGTCCGCCGGGGCGGCTCCAGTTGGACACCTCATACCAATCCATGCCGGCCGCACGCAGCTCTGCGTCCGCCAGCTGGTAGCGGTGCGCCAGCACGTCGTCGTCGGGGGCAGGCAGCTCACCGCGTCGCACTCGGCGGGCCAGCGCGGTGCCGTCCTCGACGATCAGGCCGTAGGCCGACACGTGATCGGCGCCGGACTCAAGTGCGGCGGCGATCGAACGGCGCAGATCGTCGTCGGTTTCGCCGGGAGTGCCGTACATCACGTCCATGCTGAGATGTTCGAAACCGGCGGCCAGCGCCTCGCGGGCCGCCACCACCGGCCGGTGCGGCGCATGCACCCGGTCCAGGACGTGCAGCACATGCGGTGCCACCGACTGCATCCCCAGCGACACCCGGGTGTAGCCGGCGGCGCGGATCGCGGTGAAGAACTCCGGCGAGGTCGAATCGGGGTTGGCCTCGGTGGTGACCTCGGCGCCGGGCGCCAATGCAAACGCCGAGCGCACCGCGTCCAGCAGCCGGCTCAGCCGCGCACCGCCCAAAAGCGACGGCGTCCCGCCCCCGACGAACACGGTGTCGACCGTCGGCCCGCCCAGGCGGCCGGCGGCCATCTCCAGCTCGGTGCACAACGCCGCCAGCCAGGCGTCGGGGTTGACGCCGCCCAACTCCGCCGGGGTGTAGGTGTTGAAGTCGCAGTATCCGCAGCGGGTCAGGCAGAACGGCACATGCACATACAGCCCGAACGGACGCCGGGGAACCAATGCAGCATCGGGCAGGCGGACCGCCGTGGGAGATAACGTCATCAGGCCCGATCATCTCACGACCAACGGGAAGGACCGGCTCCGGAACCTGCCCATCCGATGCCCATCCGACCTGTATCCGGGCCCGTATCCGACCACTGGAGGGCTGCACTCACCGACCTGCCGGGCTGACCGCCGCCCTGCTGAGCCCAAGAGAAAAATATGTTAACCTGGTCCTGGCTTCTTGAGCGCGCTTCGTAATTAGTTAAGAAATTTATGGGAGGAATTATCGGCGTGCAGCGGCGGCAGCGCCGGCTGGTCGGGGCCGGTGCGGCGATGGCGGCTTTTTTGGCGCTCGGCTTGGCCCCGCTGGCTGCTGTGCCTCTGGCACGGGCGGACTTCGACGAGCTGCTGGCCGATCTGGTCAATCCGGCCGATTGGGCCGCTGATTGGGCCACGATGGCCGACCCCGCCAACTGGCACGGCCTGAGCTTCGACCCGTCCGAGCATGTCCTCATAGCAGCAGCCGCCGACGGTGCCTCTGAGCCCGGCTCGCTGCAGCCCGCGCTCCACCCATTTGTCGCCGAACTCGAGAAGATCGTCGTCACGTCGCTGGGCGACCCCGCCGCGTGCGGCCTGGTCTGCAACGGCGCAGCGGGCACAAAACTCGATCCCGACGGCGGCGACGGGGGTTTGTTGTTCGGCAGCGGCGGGCCCGGCTGGGACAGCACCGAGCCCGGCGTGGCCGGCGGCAACGGCGGTGCCGCCGGGCTGTTCGGCAACGGCGGCGCCGGCGGGACCGGAGACGCTGCGCATGGCGGCGCCGGCGGCAACGCCGAGCTGTTCGGTAACGGCGGTGACGGCGGCGCCGGCGGCCAGGGTGCGATCGGCGGGCTCGGCGGCGCGGCCGGTTCGCTCTCCGGCGAACACGGTGCCAACGGCCCCGGCACCACGCCGCCGAACGCCGTTCCGCTGGCGACATTCGACACCAGGGCGGTAACCGACGTCTCGGTCGGTGGCGGGCCGAGTGTGCCGGTGATCGTCGACACCGGGTCATTGGGGATCATGCTGCCGATCTCCGACATCGGGCTGCAGCACATCGGCTTCCCGATCGGGGGCATACACATCGCTGCGTTCGGCGGCGCCGAGGAGATCGTCGTCTATGTGACGGTCCCGACGACGATCGACGTCGGTAATGGCGTCGGCACCGAGCACGGCGTCGTCAACGTGGTGCTGTTCAGCACGCGGCCCTTCAGCTCCGGTCTTGCCCCCGCCGACGGCATTTTTGGCATCGGGCCGGGCGCTCTCGGCCCGAACGCCACCTCGCCGATCACAGCGTTACCGCGCGATCTGAGTCAGGGTGTTCTGATCGACCAGCCGCAGGGTCTGCTGCAGTTCGGCCCGAATCCGCTGCCGGCCGGGCCCACTGTAGCCGGATCGCCGTTCACCAATCTCGGCATCCAGATCAACGACGGGCCGATTCAACCGGTTGCCATGGTCATCGACTCCGGCGGCGTCACCGGCGTCCTGCCGTCCTCGATCGCCGGAGACGTCAACATCTACAGGCTCCTCGGCGCCGTTGGCCTGGGCAAGCTGGGTGCGGTGCTGGATGACGTCCTGCCCGGTGTCGTGACACTGGGCACCCACATCTCGGTGTACGACGACGACGGGCAGCACCTGCTCTACTCCTACGTGGCGACCGGCGAAAACGACCCGCTGGTGGTGCCGAACTTTTTACTGCCGATCCTGGGTGGTTTCCCTAGCACCGGTGACACCCCGTTCGCGCTGCAGCCTATCTATATCTCGAACACCCCGAGCGGTGTCGGTCAGACCATCTTCGACATCCTGCCTAGCGGGTCGTCTTCTCCGTAGCCGCCGGCGGCTTTCAGAACTGCAGCGATCCGATTGCCCGTTACGGCTCGCCGACAGGCCGTGCCGGTCTCCTAAGAACCGTGGGCTGCCTTGAACATTAACCGACATAGCGAGCTGGAGAGAAAGCAGCAGAAGCCAGCCCCAGGGGCCCAGCTACCGCCCTTAACTTAAGCGCCGCCCTCGAGCCGGCTGACCAGGAATGTCATGAAATGTGTCAGCGAACCCACCGGCATGGTGCCCGGCTGGTCACGCATTCGCGACATGCAGGTTGGCCAGGCACCGGGCCCCTGGGTGGCCAGAATCCGGTCGGCGACCGCGATCTGCTGCGCGGGGGTGGCGTTGGCGGGCGATCCGACCCCACCGTTGGCCTCCCAGGTCGACTCCTTGATCTGCAAGCCGCCGTAGGCCCCGTTGCCGGTGTTCGCCGACCAGTTACCACTGGATTCGCACTGGGCGACGGCCTGCCAGTTGACCTGGTCGGCGTGAGCCGTGACGCCGGAAGCGGCGAACGACACCACGACGACCCCGACGGCCGCGGTCGCCCCGATAGCCCCGGTGGCCGCCAGCCCAATAACCGGTTTCATAACACCTCCAAATAGCCGACCAGCCATCGGCCGTCCACCTTGTTCATCGTCATCCTGACGCGGCTGCGGTCTATCTGCGTGTCGGGAAGGTCGGTGTTGGTCACCGCTTCGTCGACGAGCAGCACGACCACCACTTTGTCTTTGCTGGCGGACTTGACCACCGAGTCGATGACGGTCCCGCGCGCCGAGGCGTTCTTGGCTACCTCAACGTCCAACAGATCTGAGCGGTATTTGCCGTACATGTCCTTGAACTCGCCGGTCGCGCCGTCGAGCAGGCCGTTCATGTTGTCTGCGACAACCTCGCTGTTGAAGTTGGTCATGGTGAACATGTACTGCTGCGCGGCGGCAAGCGCCTGCTCGGCAGCCACATCGGTTTCGTGCCGCTGCAGTAGCTGCCACCCCCCGTAGCCCGCCCCGGCCAGCGCGGCAACCGCCACGGCAGCGGCCACCCATGTTCGGCGCTTCACCCGGCGGCGGCCGGCCGTTCTGGCTGCCGGCGGCGGACCGGGTGTCGTTTCGCTCGCAGTGTCCATACGATTAATCTGCCTTCCTCAGGGCTGTTTGACCGGCACTCATCGTCTCGCGCATGGGCGGATATCTCGGGGAGCGACACGCGGTACCGAGCGGGCATGGCATAATCGGACGGGTGACCGCTGCCCACTGCACCCAGTCCGGGATTGCCCTGGTCGCCCGGCGGCACGTCGATCTCAAGCGCGTCTGCAGCTGTTGCTGTCTGCCTTAGTGCCGTAGACCCGCCCACCTGAACTTTATCCAGCTGGCTGCCGGGATCTGCGCTGCCCGGACAGCCTCCGGTGAACTGCGCGGCCCAGCCGGCTCCCCTCCGAAGGAGATTCTCAATGAAGTTGTCAAGCCGCCGCGGCGTTAGGTGTGGTGGGTTGATAGGCCTGGTGGTCGCGCAGCATGGCCCACAGGACGTTGA
>NZ_JBYCLE010000492.1:0-1961 GCF_057473765.1 Mycobacterium sp. TH-M106
TCCTGACGCTGATCCAGCACGGAACCGATTCGCAGATCGAAAGATTCGTGGAAAAGGCGCTGCGCCAGGAGGAGGTCTGGTGCCAGCTGTTCTCCGAACCGGACGCCGGATCGGATGCGGCCGGCATCAAAACCCGGGCCACCCGGGTGGACGGGGGCTGGCAGATCAACGGGCAGAAGGTGTGGACTAGCGGTGCGCATTACTGCGCCCGCGGTCTTGCCACGGTCCGCACCGACCCCGACGCCCCCAAGCACGCCGGTATCACCGCGGTGATCATCGACATGAAGGCTCCCGGCGTCGAGGTGCGGCCACTTCGCCAGATCACCGGCGGCTCGGACTTCAACGAGGTGTTCTTCAACGACGTGTTCGTTGCCGACGAGGATGTCGTCGGGCAGCCCAACGCCGGCTGGACCGTGGCTCGGGCGACGCTGGGCAACGAGCGGGTCAGCATCGGCGGCAGCAGCGCCTCGTATCTCCGGGGCGCCGAGGGATACCTGGTCAACCTGACCCAGCAGCACGCCGATCACGTCGCCGGCGCGAAAGTTCGGATGGGCGACTTCCTCGCCGACGAACAGGCGCTGCGACTGCTGAACCTGCGTCGCGCCGCGCGCAGCGTCGAGGGCGCCGGGCCGGGTCCGGAGGGCAACGTCACCAAACTCAAGCTGGCCGAGCACATGGTCGACGGCGCGGCGCTGGCCGCGGCGCTGCTGGGACCGGAGGTCGCCCTCGGCGACGGGGCGGGGGCGCTGGCCGGGCGCATGGTGATGGCTGCGCGCGGCATGTCGATCGCCGGCGGCACCTCGGAAGTGACCCGAAACCAAATCGCCGAACGCATTCTCGGCATGCCGCGCGACCCGCTGATCACATAGGGGCTCGCCGGGGCTCCCCGCTCCCCTTCGCCGCGAGCGTGCGTGTCGCCGGTCGCCGCGCCGGGCAACAATCCGTTTTTGCGCACGTTCGCGGGGGGCTACGCCCGGGCTACGCCCCGGGCGAGGGCGCGAACACCGTGACACCGCCGGCGGTTTGCGGGTGGTCGAAGCGGGCCTGCACAGCCATCCCGCAGAAAACCGAATCCGGCTCGCAGTCAACGATATTGGTGGCGATCCGCAGTCCCGGCTGTTCGGCGAGCTCGACGATGGCGATGACGTACGGAGTCGGTATCTCCGGGTTGTAGGGCTGAACGTTGACGGTGTAGGTGAACACCGTGCCGTTCCCCGACACCGGCTCGTCGACCAAGGGGCCGCCGCAGGTTGGGCAGCGGCCGGCCGGCGGATGTACCCAGCGCCGGCACCTGGCGCAGTGCTCGATGAGCAGCCGTCCGTCGACGTTTCCGGCAGGCTCTGTCACCACCCGAATACCGTATCCTCTCTTCGTGTCGACGCGGTGCCTGGAGAAGGGCGCGATCCTGTCCGGGATCGGCATCTCGCGAATCGGCCGCAAAACCGGGATTCCCGGCCTGGAGCTGACCCTGGAGGCGGCGCGGGCCGCCATCGACGACGCCGGCCTGCGACCCGGCCAGATCGACGGCATCGCCACGCTGGGCGACGTCCCCGTGGTAGAGGTCGCCGCCGCGTTGGGTGTCGAGGCGGGCGACTTCAGTGCCGGATTCGGCACCGGCGGCCTGCTGGAACCGGTGATGTCGGCGTGCCGTGCCGTTACCTCAGGAGCCGAACGCCGGGCAACCCATGTCCTGGTTTACCGCACCGTGCAGATGATCGGCGGGACGATCCCTGCCGCGGTGTCGGCTCAGGCGGGCGGGCCGGGTTCGCCCTTCGCGCGGCCCGCGGAACCGGACGATGGTGGACGGCCGGTGATCGGGCCGATGGATGATGTTGCTGAACTGGTTGCGGCGCATGCGTATTCGGCGGCCAACTGGCTGGCGATGAACTGCCGCCGCCATATGGAGTTGTACGGCACCACCAAGGAGCAGCTGGGCTGGCTCGCCGTCAACAACAGGCGCA
>NZ_JBYCLE010000493.1:0-8975 GCF_057473765.1 Mycobacterium sp. TH-M106
CCCGGGCCTCCATCCGGGCCAGGTGGGCACCCAGGCAGAAATGCGCGCCGCTGCCGAAACTGAGCAGCTTCGAACCGATGTCGCGCTCGATCCGGTACGAGTCGGGGTCGTCGAACACCCGCTCGTCTCGGTTGCCCGAACCGGGCAGCAGCAGCACCACGTCGCCGGCGGGGATCGTGGTGCCTCCCGCGGTGAAATCCTCGGCGACGGTGCGGGCCAGGATCTGGCTGGGAGTGTCGTAGCGCAGCGTCTCCTCCACCCACAGCGGAATCCGGGAGTGGTCGGCGAAGATCGAGGCGAGCTGCCGCGGGTTCCGGTGGCCCCAGTAGACCGCGCTGCCCAGCAGCTTCGCAGTGGTCTCGTTGCCGGCAATCACCATCAGGAACAAAAACGCCGTGATCTCCTCGTCGGCCAGTGAGTCCCCGTCGATCTCGGCCTGCAGCAGCGCCGAGGTCAGGTTGTCCGCGGGCGTCTTCTTGAAGTCGTCGATCATCTGCGCGTAATAGGTCATCAACTCAACCGACGCCTGAATCGCCGACGGAGGAACATCGGCGATGCCCTCCTCGCGGTGTAGGACCCCGTCGGCCAGCGCGCGGATGCGCAACCGGTCGGGCTCCGGGACGCCCATCAACTCGGAGATGACGTCCATCGGCAGCTTGGCCGCGAAATCGGCTATGAAATCAAATGTTTCGCCGGCCTGAAGCACATCGTCCAAGTGCTGACGCGCCAGGTGTCTCACCTGCGGCTCCAGCTCACGAATTCGGCGCGGGGTGAAGCCCTTCGACACCAAGCTGCGCAGCCGCAGGTGGTCGGGGTCGTCCATCGCCAGGATCGACATCACCTTATGGGCGTGCGGGCCGCGGGAGATGGGGTCCAGTGAGACACCGTCGACGTTCGACAGCACCTGGCTGTTGCGGAACCCGTCCAGCACGTCGCGGTGCCGAGACAGCGCCCAGAAATTCAGATCGTCGTTGCGATACACCGGTGCCTCGTCGCGCAGCCGCCGGTAGTACGGGTAAGGGTCCTCGTGGAAGTCGTAGTCGTAAGGGTTGAGCACCGGCTCGACGGTCTGCACGCTCATCAGCGACCTCCTGACGAGAGGATCAGGTCGACAACGTATTCCAGCCGGTCGGCGATCTGGTGATAGGCGAAGGCGCCGCTGCCCGCGTTGACCAGTGCGCCGAAGAACGTCATCTCTAGCGCGGACACCGCGCGGGCGTCGGCGTCGGGTCCGATTGCCGACGTGATGCGGCGGTGTATCTCCGCGCCGATCCGGTCGCGGACCACACGCACCGCCGGGTCTGCACCGCCGCCGAGCAACGCCGTCGTACAGGCAGCGGCGACTTCCGGCTCGTCGGCGACCACCAGCGCCAGCTGGCGTAGCGTCCGGCTCACCCGGCTCGCCATCGGTTCGTTGACGTCGGTGAAGTACGGAACCTGACGCACCAGATCGAGGTAGACCTCGGCGATCAGATGGTTCTTCGACGAGAAATAGGTGTAGGCGGTCGCCGGGGCTACCTTGGCGCGAGCAGCGACCGCACGGACGGTGAGCTCGGCGTAGGACGTTTCCCGCAGCATCTGAACACCGGCCGCCAGCACCTTGCGGAACGTCTCCTCCTGACGGCGGTTACGCTGTGCACCCGGCGCCTGCTCTTCGACGTTCGCTGTGAGGGGAGTGACGGGCGCCACCGGGTCACTGGACACCTGTCTAACCTATCCGACGATGGCGGCAATGGGCAAGTACGCAGGTGTATCCTCCCGTCTTGCACCACCACCGGAATGCAGGCTAGGGTTCAGCATAGAGAATTCCAGACAAGTGTCTAGCAAGACGCTGTCCTTTGCGAAATCACGTAGGGGAGTCACACATGGCGTTACCGGCCGACGGCAGCACCAGCCTGGTCATCGACAACACGCTGGTCCCGGGCGGGGCGGGCACCTTCGCCACAGTCAACCCGGCTACCGAGGAGGTGCTCGGTAAGGCCGCGAACGCCGACGCCGCCGACATGAACCGCGCGATAGCGGCGGCGCGGCGCGCCTTCGACGAGACCGACTGGTCACGTGATACCGCACTGCGGGTGCATTGCGTGCGGCAGCTGCGCGACGTACTGCGCGAACACCTCGAAGAGTTGCGGGAGCTGACCATTGCCGAGGTCGGCGCACCCCGAATGCTCACCGCCGCAGCACAGTTGGAAAGCCCGATCGTTGATCTAGGATTCGCCGCGGACACCGCCGAGGGCTATCAGTGGAGCCGGGACGGCGGCGAGGCTGCGCCGCTGGGGATCGCGACTCGGCGTGTCATCACCCGCGAGCCGGTCGGCGTGGTGGGGGCGATCACGCCGTGGAACTTTCCGCACCAGATCAACCTCGCCAAGCTGGGGCCGGCGCTGGCGGCCGGGAACACGGTGGTCCTCAAACCCGCGCCCGACACGCCGTGGTGCGCGGCCGTCGTCGGGCAGCTCATTGCCGAGGAAACCGATTTCCCGCCCGGTGTGGTCAACATCGTCACCTCGCTCGATCACAGCCTGGGGGCGATGCTGGCCAAAGACCCACGGGTGGACATGGTTTCGTTCACCGGTTCGACGGCCACCGGCCGCAGCGTGACGATCGACGCGGCCGGCAGCATCAAGCGGGTGTTTTTGGAGTTGGGCGGGAAGTCGGCGTTCGTGGTGCTCGACGACGCCGACCTGGCGGCGGCGAGCGGGGTGTCGGCTTTCTCCGCCTGCGTGCACGCCGGGCAGGGGTGTGCGATCACCACCCGGCTGGTGGTGCCGCGGACACGCTACGACGAAGCGGTCGCAGTCGCGGCGGCGACCATGTCGTCGATGAAGCCCGGCGATCCGGCCGATCCCGGCACTGTGTGCGGGCCGCTGATCTCAGCGCGCCAACGTGACCGGGTGCAGGGCTATCTCGACCTGGCGGTCCACGAGGGCGGGACGTTCGCATGCGGCGGCGGGCGGCCGGCGGACATGCCGACCGGATTCTTCATCGAACCCACGGTGATCACCGGCCTGACCAACGACGCCCGGGTAGCTCGTGAGGAGATCTTCGGTCCGGTGCTCACAGTGATCGCCCACGACGGTGACGACGACGCGGTGCGCATCGCCAACGACTCGCCATACGGGCTGTCCGGCACCGTGTTCGGCGCCGACCCGCAACGCGCCGCTGCGGTCGCGTCCCGGCTGCGGGTGGGGACGGTCAACATCAACGGCGGGGTGTGGTACTCCGCGGACATGCCGTTCGGCGGTTACAAGCAGTCCGGCAACGGCAGAGAGATGGGAATCGCCGGGTTCGAGGAGTACCTGGAGACCAAAGTCATTGCTACCGCAGTGAACTAGCGACTTTCGAGGAAGACAGAAGATGGGACAGTTCGACGGCGTCGCTGGAAAGGTGGCCATCGTGACCGGCGCTGCCCAGGGCATCGGTCAGGCCTACGCCCAAGGACTGGCCGGCGCGGGGGCGGCGGTGGTGGTCGCCGACATCAACGCCGACGCCGCGCGGGCGGTGTCCAAGAAGATCGTCGCCGACGGCGGATCCGCCGTCGGGGTGCCGGTCGACGTCTCCGATCCGGATTCCGCGGTAGCCATGGCCGACACCACGGTGGCCGAGTTCGGCGGCGTCGACTTCCTGATCAACAACGCCGCCATCTACGCGAGTATGAAGCTCGACCAGCTGTTGACCGTGCCGTGGGACTACTACAAGATGTTCATGAGTGTCAACCTCGACGGTGCCCTGGTCTGCACCCGCGCGGTGTACAAGCAGATGAAAAAGCGTGGCGGCGGCGCGATCGTCAACCAGTCGTCGACCGCGGCGTGGCTGTATTCCAACTTCTACGGTTTGGCCAAGGTCGGCGTCAACGGCCTGACCCAGCAACTGGCGCGCGAGCTCGGCTGGATGAACATCCGAGTCAACGCGATCGCACCCGGGCCGATCGACACCGAAGCCACCCGGACCGTCACGCCCGGGGCGATCGTCGAGGACATGGTTGGCCGGATCCCGTTGCCACGGATGGGCACTCCGGATGATCTCGTCGGGATGTGCCTGTTTTTGCTGTCGGATCAGGCTGGCTGGATCACCGGGCAGATCTTCAACGTCGACGGCGGACAGATCATCCGATCATGAGCGCCGCTGTCAAGCTCGGCTATATCGGGCTGGGCGACATGGGCGCGCCGATGGCCAAGCGGCTGGTCGACTGGCCTGGTGGGCTAATGGTTTTCGACGTTCGAGCCGAAGCCATGACGCCGCTGGCCGACGCCGGCGCCACCCCAGCCGGCAGCGTGGCCGACATTGCGGCCGCCGCGGACATTATCAGCGTCACGGTTCTCGACGACGGTCAAGTCCGCGGCGTTGTCGCCGAATTGGCGGCCAACACCACGCCGGGGACTATCATCGCCATCCACTCGACCATCAGCGACAGCACAGCCGTCGAACTCTCGAAAGAGCTTTCCCCGCAGGGTATCCACATCGTCGATGCCCCGGTCAGCGGCGGCGGCGGTGCCGCCGCGAAGGGAGAGTTGGCGACCATGGTGGGCGCCGAGCGCGAGGTGTACGAACAGATCAAGCCGGTGTTCAAGCAGTGGGCGTCGCTGGTCATTCACGCCGGGACTGTGGGTGCGGGCACCCGAATGAAGCTGGCCCGCAACATGTTGACTTTTACCTGCTACGCCGCTGCGGGCGAAGCCATGAAACTGGCCGAGGCGGTGGACCTGGACCTGCAAGCGCTGGGCCGGGTGGTGCGACACACCGATGCGCTCACCGGCGGCCCGGGAGCAGTCATGGTCCGCGACACGACGGCGCCGCTGGCTCCGGATCACTTCCTGTATCAGCCGTTCACCCACACTCGGGGGCTCGGCCAAAAAGACCTGAGCCTGGCGCTGAAACTCGGCGAGGCGACCGGCGTGCAACTTCCGCTGGCACAGTTGGCGTTGCGCCGACTCGCGTTCGGCCTGGGCGTGCCAGACCCCGCCGACTGATTGGAGGCCCTGCATGGACGAGATGGACGAACTGCGGCGTACCGGCCTGGACAAGATGAACCAGGTCTACGCCTGGGACATGCCGGACATGCCCGGAGAGTTCTTCGCCCTCACCGTCGACCACCTGTTCGGCCGGATCTGGACCCGGCCCGGGCTGTCCCTGCGTGACCGGCGGATGGCAGTGATCGCGGTGCTGACCGCCCAGGGGCAGGAGGATCTGCTGGAGGTGCAGGTCAACGCCGTTCTGGAGAACGAGGAGTTCAGCGTCGATGAGCTGCGGGAGCTGGCGGTGTTCATCACCCACTATGTGGGGTTTCCGCTGGGCTCGCGGTTCAACGGAGCGATCGAGCGAGTCGTCGCAGAACGTGCCAAGCGGAAGAAGGCCACTAAGGCCGCCGGGTCCGGCGCGGCGTCTGGCAAAAAAGCCAATGCCGCAGCGGTGCTGGCCAAGGAGGCTGGTAAGTCGCGCAGCTAACGGGTGACAGCGGGTCGTTCAGCGACCGGCAGTTCGCCGGATGAGGGATTACTCTTCACGTTGTGGGCTATAGTTAGCACATGCGACTACACATTACCGTGGAGGACGAGCTCGTCGCCGAGCTCGACCAGCGGGCTGGGCGCCGGCGACGTAGCGCGTTCATCGCAGAGTTGATTCGTCGCGGACTCGATGATGAGCGGCGATGGGATGATATCGAGGCTGCGCTCGGAGCTATCCCCGACGAGGGTCACGAATGGGACGATGATCCTGGCAATTGGGTCCGTCGCCAACGTGCCGATAAGCGTCGCGTCGGCTGACATGGCGAGGGTCCTGCTCGACTCGACCGTCCTCATCGATGCTCTCCGTGGCCGTCCGGCCGGTGACCGCCTGCGCGCATTGCGCCGGCAGGGTGACGAACCGTGGACCTGTGCGATCTCGGTTGAGGAGATCTGGCGTGGACTGCATGCCGGTGAAGAGGTCCCAGCGCGGCGACTGGTGCGCGGATTGCGATGCGCTCCCCTGGGCCCGTCCGAAGGAATTCGCGCTGGGCAGTGGCGCCGCCAATTCGCCGTCCGAGGGATCACTCTTCACCAGGCCGACTGCTTGATCGCCGCCGCCACGGCCGGAATTGAGGCTCGCTTGGCGACGGGCAATCCCGCCGACTTTCCCATGGACGACATCACGGTCGAACACTGGCCCGTCGGTCGATGAAGGCGAATTGCCCGCAACATGGCGACGGGTGTCCCTGGGCGCAAGGTGCCCGTGCGGTCGCAGCGCTGTCGGTGGAGCGGTTCGCCGATCAGCCCACCAACGGATTCCGCACGACGAGCGCTGAACCGAATCGTCCGAAATCGCGGTCGGCCGACCACAATTCGCGCACACCATGCGCTGAGCACAGTGCGGCGATCCTCGCGTCGTGCACCATCGGGCCGGTTACCTTTCCTGCGGTGAGCACCGCCTTGAACTGGTTCCAGTAACCTGCCGGCTCGCTGAGTACGACAAGCGAAGGCGAAGCCAGCCATGTGTCTACCTGCGTTACTGCCTGGCTACGTGTACTCGGTGGGTCGTAGATCTTCGGGTGCGTGGTGATCGCGAAGAACTCGTGCAGGCATGGCCAGGGGATCGCCCACACTGATCGTCCTTCGGCAAGCGTCTGGATGTTACGAGCGGCTGCGGCGTGGAACTCGGTATCCCGCCGATGCGCGTATACGAGGATGTTGGTGTCGATGGCGATCATGCTCGGTGGTCGTAGACCGTGTCCCGGATCTGCTCCCACGATGCACCGCGAAACGCCGGCTGCAGGCCCCGGCCGTCGACGCTGGCGTCGGCGAGCACGAAGGGCAAGTCGGTTGAGCGTTGCTCGACCACGGTGCGCAGGCCGGTCTCGATCAACTCGCGCAGCGTGGTTCGCTCACGACGCGCGAGTTGCTGCGCCTCGCGGAGCAGTTCATCGGGAAGATTCACCGTGGTTTTCATATGGCTAACCATATCAACAAAGCAACACAGCTGTATATTTAATGACGTTGTGAAAGCTCGCGGCCCTGCTGGCCGGCACCGCGACCGAATTGTCGCAACCCTCAACGACCTCATCCGGTCCACCGACACCGTGTCGCGGCTCGTTGCGCGGGGCAAGAACGCCTATGACTCCGATGAAGCCATGCGATTAGCCGCGCAGGTCATCTTGCACAAGATCGGTGAAGCCGTTGCCCGGTTGCCGGACGAATTCCTCCGCGTCCGCCAGATCCTCGACCGACCGCTAGGGTTGTGATCCGTGCAGGTGCTCGTGATCGGTTCGGGAGCCCGCGAACACGCGCTGCTGTTGGCTCTGCGGGAAGATCCGCTGGTTGACAGGCTCGCGATTGCGCCGGGCAATCCCGGTGCCGCGACGGTGGCCGACCAGCATGACGTCGATATCACCTCTGGGGAAGCCGTCGCCGCACTAGCCAGCGAGGTCGGCGCCGACCTGGTGGTGATCGGCCCCGAGGTGCCGCTGGTGCTGGGCGTGGCCGATGCCGTGCGCGACGCCGGGATCGCATGCTTCGGTCCTAGCCGCGACGCAGCCCGGATCGAGGGGTCCAAGGCGTTCGCCAAGGACGTGATGGCTGCTGCCGGTGTGCGCACTGCGCGGAGCGAAATCGTGGACAATCCAGCGCGTCTGGACGCCGCGCTGGACCGGTTCGGCCCGAGTGCCGGCGAGGCCGCCTGGGTGGTCAAGGACGACGGCCTGGCCGCGGGCAAGGGCGTGGTGGTGACAGTGGACCGGGCCGCCGCGCGCGCGCATGCCGCCGGCCTCCTGGATGCAGGACACCCGGTGCTGCTGGAGTCCTTTCTGGACGGGCCGGAGTTGTCGCTGTTCAGCGTGGTCGACGGTGAGACGGTGGTGCCGCTGCTGGCTGCGCAGGACTTCAAACGGGTCGGCGACGGCGATGTCGGCCCCAACACCGGCGGTATGGGCGCGTACGCGCCGCTGCCGTGGCTGCCCGACGGCATGGCGACGCGGATGGTCCACGAGATCGTCGAACCCGTTGCTGTCGAGCTGGTTCGGCGCGAAAGCCCGTTCTCCGGATTGCTCTACGCCGGGCTGGCGATCACACCGGATGGGCCGGCGGTCGTCGAATTCAACTGCCGCTTCGGCGATCCTGAGACGCAATCGGTGCTGGCACTGCTGGATTCGCCGCTCGGACAGTTGCTGCATGCGGCTGCCACCGGCGGGCTCGCCGGGTTCGGTCCGCTGCGCTGGCGCAGTGGTGCGGCGGTGACGGTGGTGCTGGCCGCCGAGAACTATCCTGGACGGCCACGTCTCGGCGATGTCGTCACTGGCGCCGACAACGTGGGTGTGCTGCATGCCGGGACCGCTCGCCGCGACGACGGAGCGATCGTGTCGTCCGGCGGACGGGTGCTGTCAGTGGTGGGCACCGGCGTCGACGTGACCGCAGCCCGGGCCGAGGCCTACCGCCTCATGGATTTGATTCGACTGCCGGGCAGTCACTTTCGTAGCGATATCGGACTGGCAGCGGCAGAAGAGAGGATCCGCGTTTAGTAGCCGGCGGCTAGGCCGTCGCGGCGCGGGTCGCTTGCCCCCAGGTATCCGTCATCGAGCCGCCAGATCGCCTGGCAGCTGCCGAACTGCTGGTAGTCGCCGGTGACCGTCAACTGGTGGCCCCGGCGGAGCAGTTCGTCGAGCGTCTCGGCCGGAAATCCGCGTTCGCAGTTGACTTCCAGATCCCGGACCCACCGGAATCGCGGCCCGTCGCAGGCCGCCTGTGGGTTCTGGCCGTGGTCGATGATCCGGCTCACCACCTGGACGTGACCTTGCGGCTGCATGTCGCCGCCCATCACCCCGAAGCTCAGCACCGGCACACCGTCCTTGCTGACGAAGCCCGGGATGATGGTGTGGTACGGCCGTTTTCTCGGGCCGACCCGGTTCGGATGTCCGGGTGTGGCAACGAAACCCGAACCACGGCTCTGCAACGAGATGCCGGTTCCCGGCACCACCACCCCGGAGCCGAATCCCGGGAGATAGTTGGACT
>NZ_JBYCLE010000494.1:0-3553 GCF_057473765.1 Mycobacterium sp. TH-M106
AGCGTCTGCGCCGGCGGCAGATCGAGATCCTCGGGGATGCCTTCGACGACGTCAGGGCCGTGATAGCCGTGCGGCAGCGGGCGACCCAACCGGTCGCGGGGCCGGGCGTTTCGGGGCCGGCCCGACGCATCGCGGTCACGAACCACTAGGTCTACGCAGCCGGCTTTTCCGCGATGACCTCGATGGCGGCCATGTTCTGGTGGTACTTGCGGAACGTCGAACGCATGTCGAGCACGCGGGCCCGGGCGTCGGAATCACGCAAGACGTTGACGACGAAACGCAACGCACCCAGCAGGCCTTCGTCGGCGATCAGCCGGTGCGGCTCCAGCAGCGCCATCGGCGCAAAGGAGACCTTGTCCACCGTGAAGCCGGCCTCGGTGAGCAGCTCGGTCCATTCGTCAGCGGTCAGCGGGCGCGCGTTCACCTTGATCGAGCGCGCTAACGCCGTGCGGACCTCGTCTTTGACCTCATCGGGAACCCCATTGGGCTGCAGCGCCAACTCGTGGATGGCGTAGCGGCCGCCGGGACGCAGCACCCGGAACGCCTCGCGGGCGATCTCGGCCTTGTGCGGGTCGGTCTGCATCGTCAGCATGGCCTCACCGACCACCACGTCGGCGCTGCTGTCTGCCAGCCCGGTCGCGGCGGCCTCGCCCTGCACCACCGTGCCCTTGTCGCCGACCACCGAGCGGACCACCCCCGCAGCGTTCTCGTCGGCCTCCACGCCGGTGTAGGTGCCGGGCTTGCGGTCCAGAATCTCCCGGGCGGTGCGGCCCATCCCCGGAGCCAACTCCACTACGTCGGCCCCGGGCAGCGCCGCGTCGGCGAGCATGCGTTCGGTCAGGCCGAGACCGCCCGGCCGCAGTACGCGTTTGCCCAGCCGGGCGAAGAGCCAGTGGCCGGGGAGGTCAGCGGGTTTCCTGTCAGGCATCGGTAGCGTCATACAACGTAGGTTAGCCTTACCGATGATGCCTCCGCTAGGGGCTTTGGACCCTATGGTCACTGCCGCTGCGCCGAGACGAACACATTCTGCGGTGCCGGGTCCTCGACGTCGGTCGCCGGCGGGCGGTGGTAGTGGGCCATCAGCTGCTCGGAGGTCACCTCGGTCACCTCCCAGCCGTTACCGCGCAGCCAATCGGCCACGTCGGCGCGCTCCTCGAAGTACCACAGGTCGTCGAAATCGGGGGCGGCGACGTTACCCATCTTGCCCATCTTGCCCAGCTGAGCCGCCACCTCCCGGTAGCGCCGCATCCGCGCCCGCTGCCGATCGCGGACAGCCGGGTCGTTGAAGTCGGCGCCGAGTGCTTCCACCGCAATCCGGCTCCCCGCGACGCTCAGCGCCTGCACCCGTTCGAACAGCAGGTCCTGCGCCGCCGCCGGCAGAAACGGCAGCAGCCCTTCGGCCGACCACACGCTGGGCGCTGCGGCATCGAAACCGGACTGCCGCAGCGCCGACGGCCAGTCCTCGCGCAGGTCGACGGCGACATCGACCCGGTTGCACCTGGGCACATCACCATGGCGGCGCAGCGTCGCAGTCTTGAACTCCAAGACCCGGGGCTGGTCCAGCTCGTAGACCGTTGTGCCGTCCGGCCAGGGCAGCCGCCACGCCCGCGCATCCAGACCGGCAGCCAGGATTACCGCCTGCCGCACCCCGGCCGCGGCGGCGTCGAGGAAGAACTCGTCGAAATACGCTGTCCGCGAGGCCATGTAGTCGGCCATCCCCTGCATCCGCACCGGCAGGTCGGGTTCGATTTCGGCGGCTTCCGGGGGCAGGCTCGCCGGCGACCACATGGTCCACATGCCCTCGCCGACGGCGTCGAGGAACACCCGGGCGTAGGGGTCGCGGATCAGCGGGTCGGCACTCTCGGTCTCCGCGGCTCGAGCGGCCGCCACTCCCAGCGCCGTCGCACCCACGCTCTCGGTGATCTCCCAGCTGTCACCCTCGGTCCTTGGCACCGTGGCTTCCTTCCCGTTCGCCTGTTCAGCCTGTCTGGTAACGGCGCCCGGCGCTACGCCAGCCGTGTCCGAACGGCGGTGAAAAAGCACACGCCAGGTTCGTCGCCTCGCTGTCAGCATACGGGCGGCGGAACGCATGCGGCAGACCCGCTGGCAGCCGCTCCCAGCACGCCTGGGAGCGCCAGGGGTCAGGCAAGGAGCTTGACCGGAAATCCGGCGTCGACGGCGTTGCGGGCCAGCGAGCCGTCAAGGGTCCAGAGTGTTGTTTTGAGCCGTTGAGCAAGGCATATGTACGTCGAGTCGGTTGCGTGCCGGCGCCGAAGCTGGGCGGTGATCGTGGCGATCTCGGGCCCGTCGCCAACGAGATCAAACGGGTGCAGTTGCAGCTTGAAAGTGGCAAGGTCCTGCCAAATCTCGGTGACATCATTGACATTGAGTGCGCCTTCGAAGACCAGACGGGCAAGCACGTTTGCGATCTCATAGGGCAGCACGCTCGGGGCATGCAGTTGCTCGCCAGTGGCCAACCACTCCTCAAGGTGAGCTTGTGCCGCTGGTTGGTGCTCATCGGCTACCAGCAGGGCCACGAGCACGTTCGCGTCGACGACGACGCTCACCGCGCAGCGCCGAAGTCGGACCGTGCCTCATCGACCAGCCCCACCGCATCCGCTGACGCTAGCTTGCGGGAGCGCCGCACCAGCCGGTCGATCGCGGTACGAGCGTCGGAGCGTCCGAGGCCAGGTGCATCTTCGTTGAGTCCGGCGTGCACCAACATGCGGGCCAGGGTGCCAGGCCGTACCCGCAACCGCTCTGCCTGCCGATGCAGTGCGATGTGGTCAGCCTCATCGAGGCGAACCGTGATTGTTTTGGTCATGACAGCAGTGTAGCGATGCGATTCGATGCGTTATGCATCGTCGTTGCTTGGCCTGATATCTGCCGCAGGCGACAGAAGCTATAAGGCCGATCTGCCACGAATACCCCAACCCCAACGTTGTCCGGATAGGGATCCGCTACTGAGACAGGGGCGCCGCAGCTGCCTCGCTGACCTGGGTGGCAGGTCCAGGATTCGAACCTGGGTAGGCTTACGCCGACGGATTTACAGTCCGCTCCCATTGGCCGCTCGGGCAACCTGCCGTGGTGCGAGTAGCAGCGTACAACGAGGATATAGCCGGGCTGCAAACGACCAGCACCACCCAGAGAGGACCGATCCCGTGGCGGATTCATCGTTTGACGTCGTCAGCAAGGTCGACCGCCAAGAAGTCGACAACGCGCTGAACCAGGCCGCCAAGGAGCTGGCCACCCGGTTCGACTTTCGCGGCACCGACACCAAGATCGCCTGGAAGGGTGAGGAAGCCGTCGAGCTGACCAGCTCCACCGAGGAGCGGGTCAAGGCCGCCGTCGACGTGTTCAAGGAGAAGCTGATCCGCCGCGACATCTCCATGAAGGCCTTCGACGCCGGCGACCCCCAGGCATCGGGTAAGACCTACAAGATCGCCGGCACCCTCAAGCAGGGCATCGACAGCGAGAACGCCAAGAAGATCACCAAGCTCATCCGCGACGAGGGCCCCAAGGGCGTCAAGACCCAGATCCAGGGCGACGAGAT
>NZ_JBYCLE010000495.1:0-1099 GCF_057473765.1 Mycobacterium sp. TH-M106
ACGGTGCGCGATCTCCGGAACAACGGAGGGGCAGTCCTGCGCCGCGTCGAGCACGGCGAACGGATCGTCGTCACTCGCGACGGTGCGCCGGTGGCTGAGCTCCGCCCCCTGCCCCGAACCAGCGCCGGCCCGGCCGAACTCATTCGGCGCCGCAAGAATCTTCCGCAGGTAAGCCCAGATACGCTCCGGCGCGACATCGACAATCTGATCGACCCGTCGCTGTGATCGAAGCTTCGAGCCAAGGGATGCTGGACACCTCGACGGTGATTCTCCTCGGCCAGATATCCGACCCATCCGAGCTTCCTGACGAATCGGTGATCAGCGCGATAACGCTCGCCGAACTTTCCGTAGGTCCACACCTAGCGCGCGACGATACCGAGCGCAGTGCCCGCCAGCAGCACCTGCAGCAGGCCGAGGCGGACTTCGACGTTCTCCCCTTCGACGGCGATTGCGCTCGGGCATTCGGCGCCGTCGCGGCCGCACTGCGCGCATCGGGTCGTAAGGCCGCTGGGCGGGCTTACGACGCACTCATCGCGGCGAGCGCGATCGCGCATGGGTTGCCGCTCTACACATGTAACCGAGCGGACTTCGCTGGGATCCCCAGCCTTGAGCTCCGGTCGGTCACCCATCCTCATCACCGGTAGAGGGTTGGCCTGGCGTGCGCGATCAATCCGCGGGCCCAGGCATCCGCCGAAGGATGCATCGGCACGGGTCGACGACAAGACCGTTCGTCCTCGCTACGCTGCGGGCGCTGCGTCTTGACACAGTCCCACCCCTTCAGGGATGACATGGTTCAACAATTGTCGTGCGGCCCCGGGTCGGTTTTCGGCACGACGTCATCCGGAATGCCGAATCACCTGTGGCGCAAAGTAATTGGTGCTATCTGCTGCTGTGGTTGCACCACAGGGCGTGCCCAACGAACACACACCTCGCGGCGCGCGCCGAAACCGCTGACCGGTTGTCGTAGCCCCTAATTCAGTGACCTCCCACAGTGATGGCGGCACTTCTTGGCACACTGCGAACCGGCCCTTCCGCAGGTCGACTATGCGCGACTATATGCATCTCTAAATGCGCGTGTTAATGCACTGAAATCCCGTGT
>NZ_JBYCLE010000496.1:0-8560 GCF_057473765.1 Mycobacterium sp. TH-M106
GGCGTTGCAGCGCCTGGTGGATGCGACGCAGGCGATCGCCGCCGACTTCAAGACCAACATCACCGACTTCACCGACATCATCGAGCACTCGGGACCGGTTCTGGACAGCCAGGTCGACTCGGGTGACGCGATCGAGCGCTGGGCACATAATCTGAACACCCTGGCCGCGCAGTCCGCCGAGAAGGACCAGGCCGTCAAGGGCATACTGCGTCAAGCGGCACCGACCGCCGATGAGTTGAACGGGACGCTGGGCGATGTGCGGGACACGCTGCCGACGACGCTGCAGAACACCGTGATCACCACCGACATGCTCAAGCGTTACCACCGCAACGCCGAACAGCTTCTGGTGTTCGTGCCGCAGCTGGCGTCGATCCTGCAGACGGTCACCGCGCCGTTTCCCGACCGGGGTGCATTGGACATCCCGGGCGGGATATTCAACCCACCGCCGCCCTGCCTGACCGGTTACATGCCGGCAGCGCAGTGGCGGGCATTCGCCGACACCAGCCCGGCCGAGCTGGTGGACTCCTATTGCGCCATCCCGCAGGACACCCAGGGGCAAGCCGTGCGCGGAGTGCGCAATATCCCGTGCGTCGATGCGCCCGGCAAACGCGCGCCGACGCCGCGCGACTGCCGCAGCGACAAACCCTATATCCCGCTCGGCACCAACCCCTGGTATGGCGAGCCCAACCAGATCCGCAACTGCCCGGCGCCGGGTGCGCGCTGCGATCAACCGGTCGAGCCGGGCCACGTGATCCAGGCGCCGTCGGTCAACACCGGCCTCAACCCGCTGCCCGCCGATCGGGTCGCACCGACGCCGCCGCCGCGCAACGACCCGCTGCAACGGCCCGGCGCCGGGATCGTCCAGTGCAACGGGCAGCAGCCCAATCCGTGCGTCTACACTCCGAGCGGGGCCCCCGCAGCGATCTACCGCCCGCAGAGCGGCGAGCTGATCGGGCCGGATGGCGTCACGTTCTCCGTCGACGACTCGAGCAATACAGGAGACAACGGATGGAAGGACATGCTGGCGCCAACCAGCTGAACACCTCCGCTGCCGATGACGCATCACCGTCCGGAAGTCTCGGCCGGCCACCAGACGACGAGGCGGTCGACACCGCCCCGGATTCGTCTGCCGACCCGGTATCGACAGTAGGCGAGCAAGCACCGTCACCTGGCTTGTCTCGGCTCGGCACCGGCTGGGTGCGGGGCATCTGTGCCGCGTTGCTGGTGCTGACCGCCGGCGTGGGGACCGGTGGCTACTTCGCGTTGCGCTCTGACAACGAAAGCCGGACGATCGCCCGTGATAACGCCGCGGCCACCGCGGCCGCCAAGGATTGTGTCGCCGCCACCCAGGTGCCCGACGCCGCCGCTCTGCCCGCTGCGCAGCGGAAGATCATTGAATGCTCCACCGGTGCTTTCGCTGCGCAGAACGCGGTGTACGGCACGCTACTCGAACAGGCTTACCAGGCAGCCGATCCCCACGTTCAGGTGGCTGAGATGCGGACAGCGGTCGAACGCGACAACCCCGACGGCTCGGTCGACCTGTTGGTGGCACTGCGCATCAAGATCGACAGCATGATGGGGCAAGGGCAGCTGTACGGATATCGGATGCGGGTGAAGATGGCACGCGACGAAGGACAGTACAAGATTGCCAGCCTCGACCTGGTGACGAAGTGACGGCGGTGGTCGACGACACCGAGACCACCGCGGCAGTCGAAGAGACACCGATGCCGGTGACCTTGGCGACCTGGTGGGTTCGCGCCGCGGCGTTCGCCGTCGACGTGCTGCCGGGCGTTGCCGTGGTGACGACGATGGCGTTGGCTGCCTTAAGTGTGCCGCTGCGTGGCGGGTGGTGGTGGTCGGGTGTTTCGATCGCCGGACTTGCGATAGTGCTGATCGCCGCCAACCGTGCATTGCTGCCCGCGATCACCGGGTGGAGCCTTGGTCGCGCCGTTTTCGGTATCGCGGTCCAGCCGAACAGCAGCGCCCCGATCGGGCCCGCCGTGCTGGTCGGGCCGTGGCGGCTGCTGCTGCGCGACCTGGCCCACCTACTCGACACCGCCTCGGTGTTGGTGGGCTGGCTGTGGCCGCTCTGGGACGAGCAGCGGCGCACTTTTGCCGATATGCTGGCGCGGACACAGGTGCGACGGGTATTGCCGACCCGGCCGCCGCGAAACGTAGCTGTGCGCGCCGCGGTGGTTTTTCTGATTGCTGGGCTGCTGTGCGTCGCGGGTGCGGTGATGAGCTATCTGGTGGTGTACCAGCATGATCGGGCCATCGACCAGGCTCGTGCGGAGATCGCCGTGCGGGGACCGAAGATCGTCGAGCAGATGTTGACCTACAACCCGAAGTCGTTGCAGGACGATTTCGCGCAAGCCCGCTCGCTGGTGACCGAGAGATACCGCGGACGGCTGGAGGCCGAGCAGCAGGCGGTCGAGAAGACGCAACCGGTCGCCAACGAGTACTGGGCGGTCAATAGTTCGGTGTTGTCGGCCACGCCGCGCGACGCGACAATGTTGGTGTTTTTGC
This sequence comes from Mycobacterium sp. TH-M106, assembly GCF_057473765.1. Taxonomy (NCBI): domain Bacteria; kingdom Bacillati; phylum Actinomycetota; class Actinomycetes; order Mycobacteriales; family Mycobacteriaceae; genus Mycobacterium; species Mycobacterium sp. TH-M106. The sequence goes on from NZ_JBYCLE010000496.1 coordinate 2,527, forward strand.
AGGGTGAGCGCGGTGATCCGGGTAAGGAGCGGCCCCTGAGCGCGTCGGTGCGGGTGAGCTTTGTCAGGTCGGCGACCGCTGGGGCCGCACAGTGGCTCCTCGACGACCTCACCGTGGTGACCAAACCACTGCCTGCCGAGGATGGCAATTGAGTCCGCGCCGCCGGGTTCAACCAGACGAAACGCCGCTGTTCGCGGCGAAAACCGTTGCGCGCGCACGGCCGTGGCGGCTGCAGCGGCTGCCGGTCATGTTTGTCGTCGCCGGGTTGGTCATCGCAGAGGCGATCACCGCCGCCGCCCTGACGTTGATCTCGCATGAGGCGCACCGGCGGGCGGCGATGCGAGACGTCGCGGTGCTGGGCGAAGTCCGCTCCTTCATGACGTTCTTTACCTCACCGGATCCCTTTCACGTCAACGACTACGTGGACGGAGTGCTAGCCCACGCGACCGGTGAGTTCGCGAAACAATACCAGGACAACGCGAATTGGATCCTGCTCCAGGTGGCCAGGCAGGAGCCGGGAACCGGCAGGGTTCTCGACGCCGGAGTGGAGCGATGGAACGACGACGGCAGCGCCGACGTGCTGGTGGCCACCGACGTGACCACCGCGTCGGCGGACGGCAAGAACTCCGTCGACATCGCCTATCGCTGGGTGGTCACGGCCAAGCAGGAAGGGGATCAGTGGAAGATCAGCAATCTCGCTCAGGTGATCTGAAAGACGAAGCCGGCAAGGGAAGCAGAGATTGTGCGCCCGACGCTGTCGGTGAGGCCGCTGTCGGTGAGGCCGCTGTCGGTGAAGCCACTGTCGGTGAAGACGCAGCCGCTGAAGCGCCGGCGGAGGATTCTGTGGAAGCTCGTGATGCAGCCCGCCCGGCGAAGCGGTGGATCGGTCGGCGGCCCGCCGTCGGGGTGGGTGTGTCTGCCGCGCTGTTCGTCGGTGCCGCGGCGTTTGCCGGTTTCACGGTGCAGCCGTATCTGGCTGACCGGGCGCAGGTGGCGATCAAAACGGAGATCGCCCGGACCGCGGTCAACGCGATCACCACGCTGTGGAACTACACGCCGGAGAACATGGACACGCTGGCCGACCGTGCGTCGGTCTACCTCAGTGGTGACCTCGAAGCCGACTACCGCAAGTTCATCGACGCGATCGCGGAGACCAACAAACAGGCGAAAGTCACCGACAGCACACAGGTTACCGCCGCAGCCGTGGAATCACTGGACGGCCGCGAGGCCACGGTGCTGCTCTACACCAACACCTCGGCGACCAGCGAGCTGAAGGGGGCCGTTCCCTCGCTGAAATACCTGTCCTATCGATTGTCGATGCGGCGCGACCATCACCGGTGGGTGATCACCAAAATGCCGACGGTCACCTCGCTGGATCTGACTCCTCGGGTGTAAAGGTTGCGAACTGTTCGGCGAAACGCGTGTGAAGGTGCTTGTTTGTGACAGAACGTAGGTTTGACTGGCTGGTGTGTCATGCCCGTTGGCTCACCGGTGTCCGAGCGACTCACCGTGGCGGCGCTGCTGCTGCTGACCTTCGGCACCGGTCTGGTCGACGCGATCAGTGTGCTGGCGCTCGGCCGCATCTTCGTGGCCAACATGACCGGCAACGTCATCTTCCTCGGCTTCCTGTTCGCCCCGGGCACCGGCACGGATCCCATCGCCGCGGTGTCGGCGTTCGTCGGGTTTCTGGCCGGCGCGGTGATCGGCGGCAGGCTGGTGCGACGGCTGGGGCGGCTGACTCGGCTGTGGCTCACCGTGGCGCTGGGAACCGAGATCGCGGTGTTGACTGTGCTGTCGATCCTGGCCGGCGCGGCTGGTGCTGCGATACCACGACCACACCAAGCTGATCTTGATCGCCGGGCTGGCGGCGGTGTTCGGATTGCAGGACGCCACTGCACGCCAGTTCGGTATCACGGAGCTCTACACCACCGTGCTCACCTCGACGATCGTCGAGATCGGTTTGGACAGTAGGCTCGCCGGCGGCACCGGCAGCTGCGAAAGGCTGCGCTACAGCGTCGTTGTGGCGATGCTGAGCGGTGCGGTGGTCGGCGCTACCTTGTCGCGGCTGATGGTGGCCCCGGTGATCGCCCTCGCCGCCGCGGTAGTTGCGGTGAGTTTGTCGCTGTTCCGGTTCGGCTAGCTACCCGGTTGGTAGACCCAGCCCAAGCGTACTGCGGGCACGACAGGCTCAGAGCGCGGTTGCTGCCCGTGTAGGCGTGGTCGAGACGCCGAGTTCGGCGAGATGCTGGTGCTGGGCGATGGGATCCTGCGCGTCGGTGGAACACCCCGCGCCGTCGGCGTCTGCGGAAGGAGAACACCGAATTATGTTTATACCGCTCGGCATCAGCTAGGCTTGCCTGATTGTGTCCGACTCATCGGATCTCGAAGCCCGCGTGGCCGCGCTGGAGGCCCGGCTGGGAGAGCTAGAGCAGCAAGTCAGCACCGCCCAAACAGACGCCAGCGCGGCCCGGGAGCTTGCCGCGGGCGCCGACCGGGATGTCTCTGAGGTCCGGGCCGAACTCCGCACGCACACCCGCGCACTCAACGCCTTGCGGGAAGCCCAGGTCGAGCAAGGACAGGCGATGGACCAAGGTTTCGCCGAGATGCGGGCACGGCTGGACCAGACCACCGGCGGTCTCGATCAGATCCTGGGCCTGTTGAATACCCTAATCGGCCGCGACGACAAGTCGTAGCTCCGCGGCCCGAGCTCACGCGCGTGGGTGGGGCACGCGAAGAGTGGCACGGGGGTGAGCAGGCCACGGCGAGTCTCGAATGGGGTTGATAGCCGGGTCGAGCAGGAGCGATTGGAGCCGCTCTGAGTCCGTCCGGCGACCCGGATGGTCATCGGGTCGGCGGAAGCCATGAACACGGTGTAGGCGAAATGTAGGTCGGTGTTCGACAGCGGATTTCTCTGCGAACACCGTTGTACGTGAAGTGAAGACCGAAACCGTTGCCCTACTGCGAGAACGGCCCGATTTATCCCAGAATATGAGATAGTTATTTCACAATGTAAGCTCCGGCCGGTAACGTCGCATCTGGAGTCGCTTCGATCGCAGGGGGCTACATGATCAATGCGGGGCAGCAGGCCGTCTACACCCACGGGCACCACGAGTCGGTCCTGCGGGCACATCGCACACGCACGGCGGAGGACTCTGCCGGGTACCTCCTGCCGCACCTTCGGCCCGGCATGTCGGTGCTCGACATCGGCTGTGACCCTGGAACAATCACCGTCGACCTCGCCACGCGTATCCTGCCCGGGCAGGTCACTGCCATGGAGATAACCGAGGACGCCCTGAACCTGGCTCGCACAGAAGCGCGATCGCGAAACCAGGTTAACGTCTCATTCGCAGTCTCCGACATTCACGCGCTCGATTTCCCCGATGACACCTTTGATGTGGTGCATGCCCACCAGGTGCTCCAACATGTCGCCGATCCGGTGCGAGCACTACGGGAGATGCGGCGGGTATGCGTTCCGGGCGGGATCGTCGCAGCCCGGGACGCCGACTACGCCGGGTTCATGTGGTCCCCGAAGCTTCCAGCATTGGATCGCTGGCTCGACCTCTACCGTCGAGCGGCCCGCGTCAACGGTGGCGAGCCCGACGCAGGACGTCACCTGCTCGCCTGGGCTCAGGCAGCCGGATTCGACGACGTCACACCGACCGCAAGCGTGTGGTGCTTCGCGGCACCAGACACACGCGGTTGGTGGGGCGGGATGTGGGCACCCGCAGAGCGTGACATAGGTGTGAAGTTATCGGAGTATGCGGCCCGGAACGGGATCAAGTATCGGGCGGCCTGGAATCGGTATAAGGCGGGTCGACGCCCGAAGGTGGCCCGCTTGAGCGCCGGCCTTCAGGAGCTCTTGGCCGGCTCAGCTCATTGCTAATTGAAGGCCAGCCAACTCGGCAGGGCGCGTTCATGCGAATCGCAGAGCACCTGGCGGGTGTCGCACGACCCCTTGGGTGCACCCGCACCGGCCCACATTCCGCCGGTGTCGCGACGCAGCACGATCGCCGACGAGCCGCCACCATCCAGCAGCACCGCGGTGTCGCTGCCCAGACCGCGGAAGAGATCCTGCATGTTGTCCGGGGTGTAGTTGCCGCCCTCGAAGACGTACATCTCGTCCTTGGGCCTCGAGTAGGCGATCGCGGTTCGGGCCGCGCTGGGCCCGCCGTCGTTGAGCTGGCCGGTGTTCCCCGGCGCCAACAGCCCGAGTCCGCTCACCGCGACAAATCGTTCACCCTTATCCACGAGTTCGCCGACGACCGGACCGGCGGCGTCGTAGTCGCCACCGTCTCGACCGCCCTTGGGCCACACCACATACGGTGCACCGTGGCTGGGCAGGATCATGGTGGCCAACGTGGACCAGTGCTCACTGCCACCGGAGAGCCCCTGCTTGCCGGCGTAGGCAACGGTTCCGGTGACTACCTGGTTGGCCCGGCCTTGCCCGCGGGTGTTGTCGACGTAGGCGCCTAGCGGGGAGCTGCACCCGGTCGACCGCCACGAGCCGCCTTTCTGGCCGCGCACGTCGAAGAAGTTGGCATTGATCGCGATCGTCGGCTGTCCCAGCATTCGCCAGGCTTGCAGCGGGGGATAGATTTCCGAAGCCTGCCACAGCCCCTCACCGGTGCGGGCCCGCGGGTCGCGTTCACACCGTGCCTGGAAACCGGCGTGGCTATCCACCAGCAGGTGCGGTGAAAGTCTTTGCGACGCAGCCTTGATGATCATCAGATGCCCGCCGTTGTTCATTTCGTACCAGCTACCGTCGGCGTTGAGCATGGGGGCGGGGTGTCCGCCGCCGAAGTTGTAGACCAAATACGAACCGCGCGTGGTGGCGATCGCGTTAGCCAGCAGGTCGCGGCCGTCGGCGGCCTGCGCCACGGGTTGGCCGGCACCGGTTGCCACCATCAGGCACAGCACCATCGTCGCGCAGCCGGCCGCCAGGCGGCGCGGGGCTGCGCCCAGGCGGCGGGGGTATGCCCGGTGTGCCACGATTGCCCTTTCGGCGTTCAGGTCGATAGGCCAAATGCTAACGACGGCAACGCCGGTAACGCGCCAACATGTGTCACGGGTTGGCTGCGGTTCGGTACCGGTGCAATGACGTTCCCTCGCTTGGGCTTTGCTTCCCGGCTGACTCGCTATGAGGTCTTGTGCGGCACCCCGATCGTCAGGCCGCCGTCCACCACGAAGTCCGCTCCGGTGGAGTAGGAGGACTCGTCGGAAGCCAGATACAGCACGCAGGCGGACACTTCGGCGGGCCGGGCGCCCCGGCCGAGCGGGATCTGCAGGAAATCATCGGGGATGCCGATCGTCATCCGGGTCCGGACCAGACCCGGCAGCACGGTATTCACCCGGATGTTGTGCGCGGCCAGCTCCAGCGCCGCCGCCTTGGCCAGTCCCCGCACCGCGAACTTCGACGCCACGTAGCCGTACAGGCCGGGGCTGCCCCGCACGCCCTCGATCGACGAGATGTTGATGATCGAGCCGCCCCCGGCCTCGATCATCGGCGTCACACCCGCCTGCATGCCCAGGAATGTCCCGGTCAGGTTGACGTCGATGACTCGCTGCCAGTCGGCCAGCGGAAGGTCTCGCAGCGTATTGCCGCTGGCGATACCGGCGTTGTTGACCAGCACGTCGAGCTTGCCGAAGGCGTCGACGGCGACCTTGACGGCGGCCTGCCACTGATCGGGCTGGGTGACGTCGAGGTGGATGAAGCGGGCGGCTTCGCCCAGTTCCCCGGCGAGTTTGTCGCCCTCCTCGTCGAGAATGTCCCCGACGACGACCTTGGCGCCCTCGGCGGCCAGTAGCCGGGCATGTGCGGCGCCCATCCCGCGAGCGCCACCGCTGATTAGTGCAACTTTGTCATCCACTCGGCCCATGGCCGGTGAGGTTACCTGAGGCCAGCTGAGGCCAGCTGAGGTTACCCGCAGCTATCCGGCGCCCGGTGCGGCACCGTACGCTGCCCTGATGGCCACCACCCGCGTCGAACGGGCCTTCGACGGCGTCGGTGGTGTGCGCATCGTCTACGACGCCTGGA
>NZ_JBYCLE010000497.1:0-4481 GCF_057473765.1 Mycobacterium sp. TH-M106
TCGCCCATGGCGATCGAGCCGGGCACCGACAGCACCTCGTCGGGGTTGCTCAGCCCGTACTCGATGGTGGCGGCGGCCGTTACCACCTTGTTCGCCGAGCCCGGCTCGAACGGCGACGACACCGCAGGATTGCCCATCTGCTTGTCACCTTGGCGACCGATGTCCTGTGACGGGTCGAAGGTGTTGTCGGCGGCCATGGCCAGCACCTCACCGCTGTGCGCGTCCAGCACCACCGCCGAGACGTTGCGCGCGCCGGCGGCGTTCTTGGCCTGCTGCACCTGTTGTTGGACGTAGAACTGAATGTCGTCGTCGAGGGTGAGTTGCACCGTTGCCCCGTTGACCGCCCGGTGCCGGTTTCGGTAGCTGCCTGGAATCACCACACCGTCGGAGCCGCGGTCGTAGGTCAGCGAACCGTCCGTTCCGGCCAGCACCGCGTCCATGGCGTCCTCCAAGCCCAGCAGTCCGTGCCCGTCCCAGTCGATGCCCCCGACGATGTTGGCCGCCAGCGATCCGCCCGGGTACTGGCGCAGATCCTGCCGCTCACTACCGACTTCGGGGTAGTTCTTGCTGATCGCCTCGGCAATGGCGGGGTCAACGGCACGGGCCAAGTAGACGAACGTCTCGTTGCTGCGCAGCTTCTTCAGCACCGTTGCGGCGTCCGGTTTGTTGCCCAGCCGGGTGGCGACCTCCCTGGCGATGTCCTGGAGCCGCCGCTGCGGATCGGGGGCGCTGACATTGTGTTCTTTGGCCTGGTCGAGTTGCTTGCGGATCTTGATCGGCTGAAAGGTCAACGCCCGAGCTTCGATGGTGAACGCCAGCTTGTCGCCGCTGCGGTCGATGATGCTGCCCCGCATAGCTTTTTCGGTGTCGGTGACCTTCAGTTGCCCGGCGGCTTCGGCCCGCAGTCCGGAGGCGCGTGGAACCTGCAAGTAGAACAGCTGCGCCGCCGCGACACACAGCACCAGAAAAATGACCGCGTTACCGACTCGGTGCCGGAACACAAACGAGGCGCTGCGCATGCCGAGCTCCATCGCTTGACGGGTCCGCCGGTCCGTTGCCGAACGACCAGCCGGCCCGGGCCTCGGCGGCTGCCTGGACTTCCCCGGCAGCGCAGGCTTGTTGAGCTTCGCAGGCTTGTTGGGGCTGTTGGTTTTCTTTGCCCGTGCAGCAGCCCGACCGGGCCCATCGGCTCGGCGTATCGGATGCGACCGGCGCCTGCCAGACCGCTCGGCCCGGCTCATCGCGGGGTACCCGGAGCCGCTGCCGACGGGGAAGCCGCCGGCGGACTGAACTGCTCGGCCGCCGGCCCCGGCGACGACCCGATCACGATGAGAGGCGGTGCCGATGGCCGCATCGTGGGCACCCGCCCTGATGGCGGGGGGGTCAGCGCCATGCGGGGTACGCCGGGCATGGCGGGTACGGCGTTGCTTGGCAGGTGCTGATTCTCCGCATCCACCGCAGACAGCGGCACTTCTGGTCCCGGCGCAGCCACTCCGGGCGGCAAGGCCGGCGAACCCAGACCCGGCGACACCCGAACCGGCACTTCGAGCCGGTGCGCCGGCAGCGGAGGCGGTACGGGCCGCTCCTCGGGCAGTTTGGTGTTCAACGGCGCCGGCGGCACCCCTTCAGCCGGCGTCGGGTTGCCGACCACCACCCAGTTGCCTGCCGGGTCTTGAACCAGGTGGGCGGTGTCCCTGCTGGGGATCATGCCCAGGTTCCGTGCTGCCTCGGCCAACGCCGGCGCGGACTGCGCCTCGCGCACATCGCGTTCCAGCGTTTCCTTTTGTTGCAGCAACGCTTTGTTCCTCTCTTTGGCGGTGGCCAACTGGTAGGAGCGCTCCGCGGCGTCGGTCGACAGCCACAGGGTGATGCCCAGCCCGGCGGCCAGCGTGCCGATGACCAACACGACGAACGGCACCTTGGCCACCAACGTGCGCGGCCGCAGATCCACCGAGGCCAGCCGAATGATCAGCCGCTCCCGTAACGGAGCCCGAACTACCTTGGGCGCCTTAGCCTTCCGTGCTTTCGCCCGTGCCTTCGCCTGCCTGGTGTTCTTGGGTGGCGCCGGCCGGACGGTGGGCCGGGGCGTCGCCGCGGTCTGCGGACCCGTGCGCGGTGCCCGCGGTTCCCGCCCGGGCGACGGCGCCGTCGGCTGGCGTGGACGCCGGCGTCGAGACGCCGGTGCATCGGTCGGTCTGCGCAGCGCTGTACGGGTGGAGCCGTCGGGGTGACGGCGACGGTCGCCACGCGGTGAAACCGTTTGGCGCTTGGTTCTCATCGATCGCCCCTTTGCGCTTTCCATGTCCCCGGCTCCGTGCGTCGCACGGCCCGCAACCGGACCGACGCAGCCCGCGGGTTGCGCTCTACCTCATCGGCGCCGACGCGTTCAGCACCACGCGTCAATGATGCAAATCGTGGTGTGTCGCCGGGTAATTCAACTGGAACGTCGACCGGGGTTCGCGACGTCACGGCCTGAGCGAACAGTTGTTTGACGATCCGGTCCTCCAGGGACTGGTAGGCCAGTACCACGATGCGGCCGGCGACGGTCAAAGCGTCCAGCGCTGCAGGAAGGGCGCTGGCGAGCGAGTCCAATTCGCCGTTGACCGCAATGCGCAACGCTTGAAACGTCCGCTTCGCGGGATGCCCGCCCCGCCGCCGGGCCGGCGCCGGAATCGCCTGATAGAGCAGAGAAACCAGCTCGCCAGTCGATGTCAGCGGCGCGCGTGCCCGGCGAGCCACGATGCGGGCCGCGATGCGAGCCGCAAATCGCTCCTCGCCGTAGCGCCGCAAGATGTCGGTGAGCGCAGCCTCGTCGTACGTGTTGACGACGTCGGCCGCGGTCAGCGCGGACCGCGGGTCCATCCGCATGTCCAGCGGAGCGTCGTGGGTATAGGAAAAGCCTCGTTCGATCAGATCCAGCTGCATAGACGATACGCCGAGGTCGAACAGCGCTGCATCGATTGATTCTGCTGCGGCGTAGCCTGATTCGGCTATCACATCGGCGATCGCGTCGTAGCGTGCGTGGGCCAGGGTGACTCGTTCGCCGAACCGGGCCAGCCGCCTCGCGGCGACATCGATGGCGTCTGGGTCGCGGTCCAATCCGATGAGCCGCAGGCCGGGCAGTTCGGACAGGAAACGCTCGGCGTGTCCGCCGGCCCCGACGGTGGCGTCGACCAGGACCGCACCCGACCCGTCCGGGCGGTGCCTGGTCAGCGCCGGGGCCAGCAGCGTCACGCAGCGCTGCAGCATCACCGGCACATGGCCGGGATCACCCCGGTCGTCGGCCATCGCAACACCTCTCCGTTGGGTGGGGTACCACCGAGGGGCCGAACGGGCCACCCCTGCATCGAGGTCCCTGTCCGATATCGCGAACCTGGCGTTGGGGAAGTACGTCAGGGTCGGATCGGGCAGAGGCCACGAGGCACGGGCGCACGCCTCAGATGATGTCGCTGAGTGCTTCATCGCTGGCCGCGGAGAAGTTTTCTTCATGAGTCTGCTGGTAGTCCCGCCAGGAGCTGGCGTCCCAGATCTCCAGGTAGTCGACCGAACCGATGACGACGCAGTCCTTGGCGAGTTTGGCGTAGCGACGATGGTCGGCCGACAGGGTGATTCGGCCCTGGGCGTCGGGATGCTGTTCGTCGGTGGCTGCGGCCAGGTTGCGCAGGAATGCCCGTGCGTCCGGGTTGCTTCGCGATGCCTGCGCGGCTCGCCGGGCCAGTTGCTCGAACTCCGTCCGCGGGTAGACGGCCAGGCTGTGGTCCTGGCTCTTGGTGACCATCAGCCCTCCTGCCAGCGCATCACGGAACTTGGCGGGCAGCGTCAGCCGCCCCTTGTCGTCGAGTTTGGGCGTGTAGGTGCCGAGAAACATCACGCCACCTCCGGTCAGCTCCTCGCCCAACGACTTCTGCCACGTTACCCCACTATCCCCCACATAGGGCAATATTTCGCATAACAAATGGGTGTCGTACCCACTTTTTGCCACATCTACTGGCATCTACTGGCATCTACTGGCATCTGCTGGCATCTGCTGGCATCTACTTGCCGAAAGCCCACGATGACCCAATCCCCAGTTCGGAGCGGCTGATCAGAGAGAATCAGGCAGGCCAAGCCCAGGGGGCGTTAGCGAGGCGCCAGCAGTGCGGGCGAATCGCCGCGGATACGGAAACGGGGCAGCCGATCGGCTACCCCGTGTGCTCCGGCGGGTTGCTACTCGTCGAAGCGGCGCCGGAACCGATCCTCCATCCGGCTGGTGAAGGAACCGCCGGCGCCCCTGGACCGACGCTGACGCGCTCCGTCAGCACCCGCCGACCCGGGCTGCCCGCGCCCAGCCGTCAGCTTCGGACCGGTGACGGCGAATACGACCCCGCCGAACATCACGATGAATCCGATGACGCTCAGGATGAGAAACGCGTGGTTGACGCTGGCATAGAACGGCACCCCGCAGACCAGCATGCCCAGACCGGCCGCGAACATCGCGGCGC
>NZ_JBYCLE010000498.1:0-1317 GCF_057473765.1 Mycobacterium sp. TH-M106
ACCCGGTGGAGATCCGCTACCGCCCGCTGGAGGTGCCCGTCGCGTCCGGCGCCGAGGACGATCCCGACGATCCCGACCACGAGATCGTGCGCACCGAGACCCGCGACGAGATCGAGGCGATCGTCGACGCCATCGGTGAACTCGAGGCCGAGCCGCCCGGCGATGTCCTGGTGTTCCTGTCCGGCGAGCGCGAAATCCGCGACACCGCCGAGGCTTTGGGCGGATTGAAACACACCGAGGTGTTGCCGCTGTACGCCCGGTTGCCGACCGCCGAGCAGCAGAAGGTGTTCGCGCCGCATACCGGGCGCCGCGTCGTGCTGGCGACCAATGTCGCCGAGACGTCGCTGACCGTTCCCGGCATCCGCTACGTCGTCGACCCGGGCAACGCCCGCATCTCCCGCTACAGCCGCCGCCTCAAGGTGCAACGTCTGCCGATCGAACCGATCTCGCAGGCGTCCGCGCAGCAGCGGGCCGGTCGGTGCGGCCGGGTCGCGCCGGGCGTGTGCATCCGCCTGTACTCCGAGCAGCACTTCGACTCCAGGCCCCGCTACACCGACCCCGAGATCCTGCGCACCAACCTGGCCGCGGTGCTGCTACAGATGGCGGCGCTGCAGCTGGGCCCCCCACCCGGCTACGTCGAGGAGTTCCCGTTCCTGGACCCGCCGGACCGGCGCAGCGTCCGCGACGGCGTGCAGCTGCTCCAGGAGCTGGGCGCGTTCGACGCCCGGGGCGCGATCACCGACCTGGGCCGCCGGCTGGCGCGGCTGCCCGTGGACCCGAGGCTGGGCCGGATGATCCTGGCGGCCGAGAACGAGGCGTGCGTGCGAGAGATCCTGGTGCTGGCGGCGGCGCTGACGATCCCCGACCCCCGGGAGCGGCCGAGCGGCCGCGAGGAGGCGGCCCGGCAGAAGCACGCCCGTTTCGCCGACGAGACCTCGGACTTCCTGAGCTACCTGAACCTGTGGCGCTACCTGCGTGAGCAGCGAAAGACACTGTCGGGTAGCGCTTTCCGCCGGATGTGTCGCGACGATTTCCTGCACTACCTGCGCATCCGCGAGTGGCAGGACCTCGTCGGGCAGTTGCGCGGCATCGCCCGCGACCTCGGCGTCGCCGAATCCGGCGAGGCCGCCGACCCGGCCCGCGTGCACGCGGCGCTGCTGGCCGGGTTGCTGTCGCACGTGGGCATGCGCCGCGAGGACACCCGCGAATTCCTCGGCGCACGCAACTCGCGGTTCGTGCTGGCGCCCGGTTCGGTGCTGACCAAGCGGCCGCCGCGCTGGGTGATGGTGGCCGAGCTGGTGGAGACCAGTCGCCTCT
>NZ_JBYCLE010000499.1:0-1185 GCF_057473765.1 Mycobacterium sp. TH-M106
ACGCCGGGCTGCCGGCGTTTCGCTACCCCGACCCGAACGGCACCCGCCGGTCCAACGGCGCGCCGCCGCCGGCGCCGCCGCTGGCCGAGGGCACCCCGGAGCATCCCGGGCCGGCGGTGGCGCCGGGTTCGCCGTGCTCGTACGCCCCGGCCGCCGGTGTGTTCGGCACCCCGCAAAACCCGCTGCCCTGCGCGGGCCTCGATCAGAACCTGGGCCCATTCGGACCCAACGGACCGTACCCGGCCAGCCTCCCAGATGTTGTCACCTCGCCACCGAACCCCAACGGCCCGCCGGCCACACCGGGACTGCCGGTGGCCGGTCGACCCGCCCAGACCCCGCCCGATGTGGCGGGCACCCCGGTGCCGCTGCCGACCGACGCGCCGCCGGGGGCACGCACCGAGCCACTGGGCCCGGTGGCCGGGCCGACACCGGGAAACCCCGGGGCAGCTGCGCCGCCGCCACCGGCGGCGCCGTATCCACCGGCACCGCCGGGACCCGGCCCGCAACTGCCGGTCCCGTTCATCCCACCCGGTCAAGGCGGAAACAGCCAACCCGGCGGCGGAGGAGGAAGCCTTGGCCGCTAAAGCAAGCAGACAAAGCAGACCAGGCAGAGCAAGCAGAGAGGCCGGCCACACGTGAGCACCATCTTCGACATTCGCAACCTGCGGCTGCCGAAGCTGCCCGGCAGGACATGGCTGATCGGATCACTGGTGGCGGCTATGGTCTTCGTGCTGGCCGCCGGCATGGTTGCCGCGGCAGCACAGCTGTACAAAAAGCTCACCACCACCACCGTCGTCGCATATTTCCCGGAGGCACCCGGGCTGTATCCGGGCGACAAAGTGCAGATCATGGGCGTGCGGGTGGGATCGATCGACAAAATCGAACCAGCCGGCGACACAATGCGAATCACGTTGCACTACAGCAACAAATACCAGGTGCCAGCCCAGGCCACCGCATCGGTGCTCAACCCCAGCCTGGTCGCCTCGCGCACCATCCAACTGTCACCGCCCTACACCAGCGGGCCGGTGCTCGCCGACGGCGCGGTGATCCCGATCGAACACACCCAAGTACCCGTCGAATGGGATCAGCTGCGCGAGTCCATCAACGCGATCCTCAAGCAGCTGGGCCCGACACCGCAACAGCCGAAGGGACCGTTCGGCGACCTCATCGAATCGGCAGCCGACA
>NZ_JBYCLE010000500.1:0-2251 GCF_057473765.1 Mycobacterium sp. TH-M106
TTGGTGCTGGCCGGGTAGATCGGGTAGCAGCGCCGCTCGAACTCCGACTGCAGCACTTCGCCGCTGACCGCCTGCGACGCGTCGGCGATGTTGCGCAGCGAGTCGCTGCCGAAGTTCCTCTTACCCGGCTCCAGGATCAGGAAGGCGGGGTGGGTCAGCTGCATGGTGCCCTTGAAAAAACCGACCTCTCCGGACAGCATTACCCGGGTTTTCGGGGTGAGCCTCCACTTGAGTCCGCGTGCGTGAAAAAACGTGGCGGTCACCCGGTTTCGTCCCGCGCCCACGGTGATCACCAGATACTCGTCCTTGCGGCCGTCGGGCAGCCGTTTTTTCATCTCCCGGACCACCGCGCTGGTGATGGTGTCGACCAGGGTGACGTGCTCGCCCGCCACCGGTTGCTCGTCGGCTGCTCCCCGCACCGCCGCGCCCTCGACGTAGCTGCGCGGATAGTGGCGCAGCAGGTCATCGACGGTTCGGATGCCGAAGACCTCGTGGAGCGGTCCGGCGGCTTTGCCACCCAGCACGTAGTCGAGCCGATCGCTGAGCGTGACCATCGCTACTCGACTCCGATCAGCAGCACGTCGCCGGAGTGTCCGGTCGCAAACGTCACCAGTTCGGTTCCCGGATGACGATCGTGCACATGCTGGGCTAGGACATGGGCCAGGGCATGATCCGGCGTAATGCCGGCGCCCGTCAGCACAGTGACCAGCTCGCCGCCGGCGGCCAGCAGCAGATCGATCAGGCCGATCGCGGCGGCCGTGACGTCCTCGGCCACAATCAGCACCTCGTCGCCGGTGATGCCCAGACCGTCCCCAGGTTCACAAGGCCCAGCCCAGGTCAGTGCCGCTTCGGTGGCCAGACGCACCGAGCCATGCCGGGTGGTGCCTGCCGCTCGGGCCATGGTGTAGCCGTCGTCGACGACGAGCCGACCCGCATCGTGCACCGCAAGCGCGGCCAGACCCTGCACCATCGATCCGCTCGGCACTGGCACCACGTCGATGCCCCAGCCGATGGCGGCGGTGCACCCGGCCACCAACTCCTCGGCGGCCACGTAGCCATTGGGCAGCACCATCACCTGCGCTGCGCCGGTGTCGACCACCGCACGCAACAGCTGTCGTGCACTGACCCCGGTCGTGGGGTGGGTAGCGTCGGCGTCGGGTCGCAGCACGCAGGCGCCTTCTGCGGCAAACAACGCCGCGGCGCCGTCGCCATCGACCACGGCCAGCACGGCCCGTTCCCGAGTCCAACTGCCCGGAGACAACCCGGACCCCCCGTGGAAACCGGCCAGCGCCGAGACCTGGATGCGGTGCGGCCGACCGAACGCCAGGCCCGTTTCGACGGCGGCGCCGGCGTCGTCGGTGTGCAGATGCACTGAGTAGGCTCCACCGGACGTTTCAGCGGGGGCCGAAGCCGCGATCGCCACCGATTCACCTAGCTGCTCAAGCCGGTCGCGCAGCGCGTCGGCTGCGGTGGCATCACAGCCGTCCAGCAGGTACATCACCTCGAACTGCGGAGCGGGTTGCGCGGTGCCCGACGGGGACGCCGTCGACCGGGCCGACCGGGTCACTTCGTGCAGCGGCTCATAGGCGGCGCGAGCGGGCGACTGCCCAGTGATCGTGAAGCGCAGCGCGTCGAGCAACACCAAAAGACCACGACCGCCGGCGTCCACCACCCCCGCGTCGGCGAGCACATCGAGCTGCTGGGGGGTTCTCTCCAGCGCGACGGCCGCTGCGTCACCGCCTGCGGTGACCACCGCGTGCAGCCCTGCACCGTCTGTCGCGTGCCGCTCGACGGCACAGGCAGCCGCTTTGAGCACCGACACGATGGTGCCGGGAACCTCTCGCCCGCCCATCGAGGCGACGACCAGTTCAACGCTGCGCTGCAGTCCGGCGCCGAGCAGAACTGCGTCGATATCGAGCAGTTCGCCGTCGCCATCGGCGGTGCGGCCGGCGCTGACATCGGTCCTGACATCGGCTGTGACGTCGGCTGTGACGTCGGCAATGCCGCGGAGGATCTGTGACAGGATGACCCCGGAGTTGCCGCGGGCCCCGCGCATCGCTCCGGCGGAGAGCGCCGCCGCGACCTGGGCCACCTCTCCCGAAGCGGCCACGCTGTCGACCTCCGCCAGCGCGGAACGCATGGTGAACAGCATGTTAGTGCCCGTGTCGGCATCGGCGACCGGGAACACGTTGAGCCGGTTGATCTCGTCGGTGTGGGTAATCAGGTCGCCGACCGCGGTGTGCGCCCAGTC
>NZ_JBYCLE010000501.1:0-5894 GCF_057473765.1 Mycobacterium sp. TH-M106
TACACCACGCCGCTGGTCGAGTCGGCGAACTGGTTCGACACGCTCATCGGTTGCTCCTTCGGCTCCACAAGGGACGTCTTCCCCAACGACCCGGTGAGACCGCGACGAGCAGCGATGTAGCTGATGTTCTCGTGTTGTGCGCGTCTATTGTGCCTTGTGAGGCACCTGTTGCGCTAGTTCTGTCGATACTCGGCAATCACCGTGTCGGCCAGCGTCGGCCACAACGGCTTCGCCCAGGCTCCGAAATCGCGGTCGGTGAGCACGATCAACACCAGCTCCACCGCGGGATCTGCCCAGATCAGCGTGCCGGATTGACCGAAGTGGCCATAGCTGCCGGGCGAGTTGGACGCACCGGTCCAGTGCGGCGACTTCTCGTCCCGGATCTCGAAACCCAGCCCCCAATCGTTGGGCCGCTGCACGCCGTATCCCGGCAGAACGCCGTCCAGACCGGGAAACTGCACGGTGATCGCCTCGGCGTGCAGCTGCGCCGACACCGTCGTCGGGCGCAGCAGGTCACCGGCGAACGCAGCCAGGTCGGCGACCGTCGACGTGCCCCCGAACCCCGCCGTGGCCACGCCGCCGTCGAGCCGGGTGGCCGTCATGCCCAGCGGTTCGAACACCGCCTCGGCGAGGTAACGGTCAAACGCGATGCCCGAGGCGCGCTGTACGGTCGCGGCCAGCACCGAAAAGGCGTAGTTGGAGTAGACCCGGCGGGTGCCGGGCTTGGCCACCACCCGATCCGAGGATGGCGAAAGCCCGGACGCGTGCGCCAGCAGGTGACGCACGGTGGCACCGGGCGGGCCTGCTGCAGTGTCCAGCTCGACGGCTCCCTCCTCGACGGCGACCTGCACCGCCCGAGCCACCAGCGGTTTTGTCACCGACGCCAAGAAGAACTCGCGTCGGGCGTCGCCGTGGCCGGCCAGTACCCCCTGCGGGCCGACCACCGCGCCGGCCGCTGTGTCGACCGGCCAGTCGTCGAGTACCGACAGGGGATTGCGGGTGCTCACTTGTGCGCGACGTAGTGGTATTTACCCGGGTTGGCATCCAGTTCCTCGACCACGACGTCGGCGAAGCCGGCGTCGGCCAGCATCGAGGTGGCCAGCTGCCGGCCCCAGACCGTACCCAGCCCCGCGCCGCCGTACGCCAGGGACACCGACATGCAGTGCATCGTCGACACCGTGTACAGATGAGGCGCCAGCGGCATCCCGACGTTCTCCTCGAGCCGGCTGGAGCCCCGGACGTCCACCATCAAAAAGACCCCGCCGGGCCGCAGCGCGGCATGGATATTGCTCAGCACCTGCGCCGGCTGGGCTTGGTCGTGGATGGTGTTGAACGCGGTGATCACGTCGTAAGCCTGCACCAGATCCACCTCGGCCAGGTCACGGCGCTCGAATGCCACGTTCGCCAGGCCGGCGGCGGTGGCCTCGGCGGCCCCCACCGCCAGGGCCTCATCGGAGAAGTCGATCCCGGTGAACCGGCTCGCCGGGAATGCCCGGGCCATCAGGTTGACGGCATGCCCACTGCCGCAACCGAAGTCGGCTACGTCCAGGCCCTCGCGCAGCCGCACCGGCAAACCGGGAACCACCGGCAGGATGTGGTCGATCAGCGCGGTGTCGAATACCTGGGCGCTCTGTTCGGCTTCGATCGCGTGGAACCGCGGATATTCGCTGTACGGCAAGCCACCGCCGGTGTGGAAACAATCGACGATCCGCTCTTCGACCTCGCCGAGCAGCGAGATCGACATGGCGACCGCGGCGAGGTTACGCGGACCAGCCGCCCTGGTCAGCACCGCGGCACGGTGGCGCGGCAGCACATACGTCGCCGTCGACGGGTCGTAGTCGACGATCCGACCGGTGACCATGCCGCCCAGCCATTCGCGGACATATCGTTCGTCGAGGCCGGCGGCCGCGGCAATCTCGGCGCTGGTCGCTGGTGCTGACCCGGCCATCGTTTCGAACAGCGAGGTCTTGTGCCCGATGCTGGTCAGAATCGCCACACTGGCATCATCGATGACGTTCACTATCCGCTTGGTGAACATTTTGATATCTTCGGAGTCTTCGGCGTCTTCGGCTGGAGCTGTCACACAGGTAGGTTAACCGGCATGGGCCAGACGGTGCGCGGCGTGATTTCCCGGAAGAAGGGTGACCCGGTCGAGCAAGTCGATATCGTCGTCCCCGACCCCGGGCCGGGTGACGTGGTGGTCGACCTGATCGCCTGCGGGGTCTGTCACACCGACGTGATGTACCGCGACGGCGGCATCAGCGACAACTACCCGTTCCTGCTCGGCCACGAGGCTGCCGGCACCGTGGCGGCCGTCGGTGCCGGGGTGACCGCGGTAGCGCCAGGCGATTTCGTGATCCTGAACTGGCGGGCCGTCTGCGGCCAGTGCCGGGCGTGCAAACGCGGCCGGCCACAGTACTGCTTCGACACCTTCAACGCCTCGACGCCGATGACGCTGGCCGACGGCACCGAGCTCACCCCGGCGCTGGGCATCGGCGCGTTCGCCGACAAAACGCTGGTGCACGCCGGTCAGTGCACCAAGGTCGACCCGGCAGCCGACCCAGCGGTGGCCGGGCTGCTGGGCTGCGGGGTGATGGCCGGGCTGGGCGCGGTCGTCAACACCGGTGGGGTCAGCCGTGACGACACCGTCGCGGTGATCGGCTGCGGCGGGGTGGGCGATGCGGCCATCGCCGGTGCCGCCCTTGTCGGGTCCAAGCGGATCATCGCCGTCGACATCGATGCCACCAAGCTGAAGTGGGCCCGCGACTTCGGTGCCACCCACACCGTCAACGCCCGCGAGGCTGACGTGGTGCAGGCCATCGCCGACCTCACCGACGGTTTCGGCGCGGACGTGGTGATCGACGCCGTCGGTCGCCCGGAAACCTGGAAGCAAGCGTTCTACTCCCGCGACTTGGCCGGAACAGTTGTGCTGGTGGGGGTTCCAGAACCGGAGATGCAGCTGGACATACCGCTGATCGACATCTTCTCCCGTGGCGGCTCGCTGAAGTCCTCGTGGTACGGCGACTGTCTGCCAGAGCGTGACTTCCCCACCCTGATCAGCCTGTATCTGCAGGGCCGGCTGCCGCTGGCGAGGTTCGTCTCCGAGCGCATCGGCCTCGGCGACGTCGAGCAGGCCTTCGCCAGAATGCACTCCGGTGAGGTGCTGCGCTCGGTCGTGATGCTATGACTGGCTCCGAGACCGGCTCCGAGACCGGCGTCGAGCGGGTGGTCACCCACGGCACCTTCGAACTCGACGGCGGCAGTTGGGAAGTCGACAACAACATCTGGATCGTCGGCGACGACTCCGAGGTGGTGGTCGTCGACGCCGCGCACACCGCCGCGCCCATTGTGGAGGCGGTCGGTGACCGCAAGGTGGTGGCGGTGCTGTGCACGCACGGCCACAACGACCACGTCACGGTGGCCCCGGAACTGGGCGAGGCATTCGACGCGCCGGTGCTGCTGCACCCGGCCGATGACATGCTGTGGCGGATGACCCATCCGGAGAAGAACTTTCACCCGACATTCGACAGCAAGACGCTGACTGTCGCCGGGATGAAACTGTATGCGTTGCACACCCCCGGGCACTCCCCCGGGTCGGTGTGCTGGTATACGCCCGACCTGAGTGCGGTGTTCAGCGGCGACACCTTGTTTTCCGGTGGGCCGGGTGCGACCGGGCGTTCGTTCTCCGACTTCCCGACCATCCTGGCGTCGATCTCACACCGGCTGGGCAACTTGCCAGCCGACACCGTCGTCTACACCGGCCACGGTGACACCACTGGGGTCGGCGACGAGCTGGTGCACTACGACGACTGGGTGGCCCGCGGATACTGAACTAAATTTAAAGCCACCGATCTCCTGCTGCCACGTGGGCTACCGCGCTACGGCGCCTCGGAGGTATCAGGGGATTCCGGAGCCGGCGGGATAGCGGTGATACCAGGGACTTCCGGCGGCGTGGGAACCGTGGGCTGTTCGGGCAGCGTGGGCTGTTCGGGCGGCGGCGGCACATCACGCGGCGTGGGTTGAGAGGTGGGCTCCGTCGGTTGCGGGGTGACGGTCGGCGGCGTCGGTTCGGTGCTGGCAGCGTGGCGCAGTGCGATCACCGCTACCACACCCATGATCAGCACCACCAGCGCCACGCCCAGGATCAACGGCACCGGCCGCCGATACCAGTCGACCTTGCTGCGACCCGACCCTTCCGGAAACGGTTCGTAGGCGACGGCGGGCTCCGGCGACGTCACCAGATCAGGCCCTGGCGCTGCTGGCCACGGGGGTTCGGTTGGCTGCAGCTGCGGCGAGACCGGGGCATCGGGCTGCGGCACCACCGGAGTGTCGGGCTGCTGCCACACCGATGCGTGCGGCGGCGGTGCCGGTGGGGTGGGCTGCGGCGGCGGTACCGCCGTGTCCGGCCGCAACGGCGCCGGTGGGGCCGCAACACCTGCGGTTCCCGAAGCTTGCGGAGCCCTGCCGCTGACTCGCAATGCGGCACCGATGGCCGCCGTCAGCTGCGGTCGCGGCGAGCTGACCACGGTGACCCCAAGACGGTTCGACAGCCCGGCGGTGATCGCCGGAATATTCGCCCCGCCGCCCACCGCGGCCACCGCCACCAGGTCCGCCGCGGGAATTCTCTTGCGGCCCATGCTCTCCTGCACCGCAGCGATGACGCCGTCGAACGGCTGGCGGATCACTTCGTCGAGTTCGGCTCTGGTAACCCAGGTGTCGCCGCGGAATCCGGGCAGACCGACGGTCACTTCGGTGACCGTCTCCGCCGAGAGCCGCTCTTTGGCCTGGCGGCATTGACCGCGAAGCCGGGCCAACGAACCGATCCCCCCAGTTGCCGGGGCGTCGTCCAATGAGCCGCTTGCGCTCAAGTAGGCCACCACGTAGTTCAGCAGCGCCTGGTCGATCACCTCACCGGAGAAATCGGTATACCGCGTAGTGGCGCCGATGGGCTGATAGCCGCGGGCGGCGTCGACCAAAGTGATGCTGGTGCCGCTGCCGCCGAAGTCACACACCGCGATTATCCCGGTGAGCGGTAGGCCAGGGTCGGCTTGCAGCGACGTCAGCGCCGCGGCGACATCGCTGATCAGCGGCGGCGGAGACGGTGACCATTCCGGTACCCGGCTCAGCGCTGTGCCCAGCGCGTCCACGGCCGTCGCCGACCAGTGCGCGGGATGGCTCACCGCAACCGCTGCCGGCAGCGGGCGTCCGCCGGTCGCGACGAAGGCCAACGCATGCAACGCGTCGGCCAGCAACTGCTCGCCCCGGCGGGTGGATCCGTCAGCGGCCACCACCGGCACAGAGTCGCCCACCCGGTTGACGAAATCGGTGACCACCAGCCCTGGTTCACCGGCATCCGCCGGCAGCTCGGCGGCCACCCCGACCTGAGGTGAACGGTTGTCATACAACGTCAGCACGGGCCTGCGGGTGACCGCATGATCAGCGGTGACCGCCGCCAGAGTGGTGGCCCCGACCGACATGCCTATCGCCGGTATCGTCTCGTCCGCCATGGTGTCCAATCCCTGGTCTCGCCGGCCTGTGGGCACACGCCGACCACTACAATTTATCGGTAAATACGCCGTTTCCCGGTATTTGCTCAGCGAATCGCGCCGGAACCGGCGATGAGCGGCAAGTCGAGCGCGGTCACCCAGCCGGGCGGCAGGTCATTAACCGCGGGAACCGCGTTGAGCGCCCGCATCCCGGTGGCCAGGCAGCCCGCGGTCGCCGCGTCGCGTCCGGAGCCGTCGGTGAATCGGAACGCAGTCTCCTGCGAAATGCTCGGCGTTCCCTCGATGTCGACGCGGTAGACGTCGTCGCGGGTGCCCGACGGCCAGTCCGGGGCCGCGTCACGCCCGATGCGGTTGACGTGCTCCAACTGGATGCGGGTCTGGCCCCGG
>NZ_JBYCLE010000502.1:0-12597 GCF_057473765.1 Mycobacterium sp. TH-M106
CGGTGAGCAGCGGCCCGACCAGCTTCGGCACGAACATCGGGTCCGGGTCGATCAGGTCGGAGTCCACGAACACCACGATGTCGCCGCTGGTCGCCGCGAGCGACCTCCATAACGCCTCACCCTTGCCGGGCTGTGGGACAACCTCGGGTACCGCCTGCTCACGAGTCACGACGCGCGCGCCCGCGGCGACGGACCGGATCTCGGTGCCGTCGCTGGAACCGGAGTCCAGCACGATCAACTCGTCGACCAGCCCATCGAGCAGCGGGGTGATGGTGTCGATGACGGATTCGATGGTCTCTTCCTCGTCGAGAGCGGGCAGTACGACGGAGATGGTCCGCCCGGTCCTCGCCTTAGCGGCCTCGAGCTCGGCGACGGTCCAGTCCGGACGGCTCCAGGTGCGCTCGGAGAGCCAGACGTCACCGGCCAGCGTGGCTGGACCAGCCAAGACCTGATCAACAAGGTCTGTCATGCAAGTCCCCTCACTGTGCGCGTGGGTGCGCGTACACCCTGTATCGACGCCACCATCTCCAGAACACGCCGCGTCGGCCCCACTTCGTGCACTCTAAACATCCGGACACCGGCCGCAGCCGACAGTGCGGTCGCCGCCAGGGTCCCCTCCAGGCGCTCGGTCAGTCCCACGCCCAACGTCTCGCCGATGAAGTCCTTGTTGGAGAGTGCCATCAACACCGGCCAACCGGTGTCGACAAGGTCTTTGGTGTACCGCAGCAGCGTCAGCCCGTGGTGGGTGTTCTTGCCGAAGTCGTGGGTGGGGTCGATCAACACCTTCTCGCGCGCGACCCCGGCCGCCACCGCGCGTTCGGCGGCGGCGGTGACCTCGTCGATCACCTGGTCCACCACGCCTCGGGTGGTCGTACCGTAGCTCGCCCGGAACGGGCGGGTGCGCGGCGGAGTGCCGCCGGTATGCGAGCACACCAGCCCGGCCCCGAATTCGGCGGCCACCGCCGACAGCCCGAGGTCGGCGCCGCCCCACGTGTCGTTGATCAGGTCGGCGCCGGCCGCGCACGCCCGTTTGGCCACCGTCGAACGCCAGGTGTCGATGCTGATCACCGTGGCCGGGTAGGCGACGCGCAGCCATTCGATGAACGGCACCACGCGGGCGCTCTCGGTGTCGGTGTCGACGGTTTCGCCCGGTCCGGCCTTGACGCCACCCACATCGATAGCGTCGGCGCCGTCGGCGATGGCCCGGTGCACCGCGGACTTGGCCGCCTCGTCGCTGAAGGTGGCGCCGCGGTCGTAGAAGGAGTCCGGGGTGCGGTTGACGATCGCCATGATCAGCGCACGGTCACCGGTCACCGGACGACCACACAGGGTTGATTGCACCCGTCCATGGTGCCCGGTCACGTTGGGGCCGGGGTAGGTCAGTCCTGTGGACGCTTGCCGGCCGCGACCTCGGCGGGGTAGTCGGCGTAGTGGGGTACATAGCCGTCTTCGCGGCCGGCCAACACATACAGCGGATCCCCGCTGCCGTAGCTGTCGAGACAGTAGGCCTGCTCACGCAACTCCACTTTGCGGCTCTTGAACGTCGACGTGTGGGCCATCGAATCAACCACCCGCACGAACAGCGGCACCGCGTAGGACGGCAGCCACTGGTACAGAGTGTGGGCCAGCGCCGCGCCGTCGAGCTCCCTACCGGCCCGCAACGTGACCGCGGCCATCCCGGCGCGGCCATCGGCGCCCGGAATCTCCACGCCGTAGACGGCGCACTCCTCGACCGCGGCGTCGGCCGTCAGCGCCGCCTCGACCTGCGTGGTGGCGACGTTCTCGCCCTTCCACCGGAAGGTGTCGCCGAGCCGGTCGACGAATGCCGCGTGATACAGCCCCTGTGGCCTCATCACGTCGCCGGAGTTGAACCAGCAGTCACCGTCGCGAAAAGCGTTGCGCACCAGTTTCTTCTCCGTGGCCGTCGAGTCGGTGTAACCGTCGAACGGCTGCAGTTTGTTGACTGGGCTCAGAAGTAATCCCGGCTGACCGGCCGGTGACCGCCGCACCCGGCCGGTGGCGTCGCGCAGCGGTTGACCGGTATCCGGGTCGTAACGGGTGTAGGCGAACGGCGTCAGCGCGATGCCGGTGCTTCGAGGCACATTGAAGACGTTGACGAACGCGATGTTGCCCTCGCTGGCGCCGTAGAACTCACAGATGCGGGCGATGCCGAACCGGGCGGCGAACGCGTCCCAGATCTCAGGGCGCAGCCCGTTGCCGCAGATGACGCGGATTTTATGCGCACGGTCGGTAGGTTCGGCCGGCTGGTTGAGCAGGTACCGGCAGACCTCGCCGATGTAGACGAATGCCGTCGCGTCGTAGCCGATCACCTCGTCCCAGAACCGGGAGACCGAGAACGAGCGGCCCAGCGCCAGCGTCGCACCCGCGTCGATCACCGATGCGGCCGCGACCGTCAACGCATTGTTGTGATACAGCGGCAAGGCGCTGTATAGCGTGTCGCGGCTGCGCAGTCGCAACCCCAGCCCGCCGAATGCGGTCAGCGCCCGCAGCCATCTCTGGTGAGTCATCACGCTGGCCTTGGGGAGTCCGGTGGTGCCGGAGGTGAAGATGTAGAACGCCTTGTCTTTGGCCAGCACTGCCGACGCCGAAGGTGGGTTGGCGGTGGGTGCGCCGGCAGCCAGTCGCTCGACTGCTTCGATGGCCAGCGGATCAGCACCGGGCGCGCCGCAGTCGGCCACCGCATCGACCAGGTCGGACTCGACGACGAGCACCTTGGAGTCCAGCAACGTCAGGCTGTGGGTCAGCACCTCGCCGCGCTCGTGGTAGTTGACCATCCCGGCGATAGCACCGCACTTGACCGCTGCCAGCATCATCAGCACCGCGTTGGGTGAATTGCGCAGCATGATTCCGGCGACATCGCCGCGGCCGACGCCGCGGGCGGCCAGCACCGCGGCGTAACGGTTGACGGTCTCGTTGGCCTGGCGGTATGTCAACCGGATGTCGCCGAATCGCAGGAACACCCGGTCGCCGTGGCGGGCCGCCCGCTGTTGGAAGACCTTGCCGATCGATGTCTTGGAACTCGGGCGGGGCAGCAGCCCGGTGACCAACGCGCGCATGATGATCGGCAAGTCGACCAGGACGGCGGGCAGCCCGGCGGCGACATCACGCAACCCGACCGAGGTGTTGGCACCGAAGTGGTGGTCAGACACGTTATTCCTCGTTCTCGATCTGAGGTGCCAGCTTAATCAACCTCGGCGGCCCGGGGTTCGCAGGCTGCCAGCGCCGCATCCACGTCGTCGACCACGACCAACCGGTCCAACGCGGCCTGCGAGACGTAGCCGTCATCGACCAGCCCGTACAGCCACGCTCGCAGCCCGTCGTAGTGCCCGACCGGATCCAGCAGCACCACCGGCTTGTCATGCACACCCAGATACCCGCCGGTCCACGCCTCGAACAACTCCTCCAGCGTGCCGATGCCGCCGGGCAGCGCCAGAAACGCGTCGGCACGATCTTCCATGACCTGCTTTCGCTCCCGCATGGTGTCGGTGATGATCAGCTCGTCGGCGTCGGTGTCGGCCAGCTCCCGGTGTACCAGCATGGCGGGGATCACACCGACGGTCCGGCCGCCGCGTGCCCGGGCCGCGACGGCCAGCGCTCCCATCGCCGAGACGTTGCCGCCGCCCCATACCAGCGTCCAGTCGCGATCCGCGATCGCCGCGCCGACTCGACGGGCCAGCGCCAGCAGGCCCGGATCGGTCGGCCCGGAGGCGCAGTACACGCAGACCGCCCGTCGTATGGCACCCACATCCGAAAGGCTATCCGGCAGCGGCTGGGCACCGTAAAATCCGCGCGGTGCCGATCCGGTGGAATGTGCCCCAAAACACGGCCGCTTTGGAGCAACTGAACGCCGCCCTGGAGAACACGGCAGGCGCCGTGGTTCTCGGACCCGACGGCAGCGGCAAAACGACGCTGGCCCGACGGGCCGCCGAACACCACGCGCACCGACACCCTGCCACCAGCATCCGCTGGGTCGTCGGCACCTCGGCTCAGCGCAACGTGCCGTTCGGTGCCTTCAGTCATCTGGTGAATGTCCCCGCCGACTTCACCAAGCCGGCGGAGCTGTTGCGGACGGCCCGCGCAACCCTGGCCGGGGACGCTCGGGGGGGCCATCTGCTGCTCGTCGTCGACGACGCGCATCAGCTGGATGTGCTGTCGGCCACGCTGGTGTACCAGTTGGCCCTGGCCGGCATGCCCCAGATGATCGTCACCGCCCGCGCCGACGCCGCCCCGGAAGCCCCGGAAGCACCGGAAGCAATAGCCGCGCTGTGGGGTGACGGGCTGCTGCAGCGCCTGGACCTCGAAGCCAGCGAAGCCGGCGAATCGCCCAGCGTGACGACGGCCTCGAGTCAGGTTGACGAGTTCCTCGCCGGGCTGCCGTCGTCGGCACGGTCAGTGCTGGACTACCTCGCCGTCGAGGAGCCGCTGTCACTAGTCGATCTGACTGCACTCACCGGCTTCAACGGTCAGGACGCCGTCCGGCAGGCCGAAGAACTCGGCGTGGCCGAAACTAGGGTGCGCGGCGGGCGCGGGCCGGATCCGATGGTCTACACCGCGCATCCGTTGTTCGCCGCGCGGGCCCGGGTTGCGCTCGGCGACGACGGTGCCCGACGGCTGCGCACCGAGTTGGTCGAGCTGCGCTCGGCGCGGCCGTCCGAACACGTCAGCGACCGGCTGCGGTTGGCGTCGCTGGCGGCTGACAGCGACGCACCGCAGCCGGTCAGCGAGGTGGCGGCCGCCGCGCAGCAGGCGCTGCGGCTGGGGGCCCTGACGCTGGGTGAGCAGCTGGCCCGCCACGCGCTGGACCGGGGTGCCGGCCTGCCGGCGCGGCTGACGCTGGCACATGCGCTGGCCTGGCGGGGCAGGGGCCGCGACGCCGATGCCGTGTTGTCGGCGGTCGACCCCGGAGAGCTCGCCGAGCCTGAACTGATGACCTGGGCCCTGCCACGGGCCGCCAACCAGTTCTTCATGCTCAGCCAACCCGCAAAGGCGACCGCCTTCCTGCAGACGACACGGGACCGAATCACAGCGGCCACTTCGCGTGCCACGCTCGACGGGCTGATGTCCACCTTCGCGATGAACGCCGGCACCCCCCTGCGTGCGTTGCGGATCGCCGGCGAAGTGCTGAGATCACCGCACGCCGACGAGACGGCGGTGGGCTGGGCGGCGTCGGCCGCGGCGCTGTCAGCGGCCCGGGTGGGCCGGTTCGACGACGTCGAGGCCTTGGCCGCCCGCGCGCTGGCCGTCGAACATCCGGGCCTGTTGCGGTTCACCAGCGGCTTCGGCCGGGTGCTGACGCTGATGTTGGCGGGGCGGTTGAACGAGGCGCGTTCGGTGGCGCAGCGCCACACCGACTTCGCCGAGCTGCAGCAGCCGGGACGCGCCATCGGCGAGGTGCTGGTGTCCTACGTCGCGACCGCCCAGGGTGACTTCGATACCGCCGTGACACTGTTGCGACGGGCCTCCGACGTGCTGGTGCCGACGGGTTACTCCTGGGGGCCGCTGGCGTTGATGCTGCTTGCCCAGGCGCTGGGCCAGCAGGGCGACCTCGTCGCGGCGGCAAAGGTGCTCAGCCGAGCGCAGTCGCGGCACGGACTGAAATCGGCGCTGTTCGCCCCGGAGTTGGCACTGGCCGAGGCCTGGTCGAAGGCGGCCCGCGGCGACATGACCGGGGCGGTCGACGCGGCTCGTGCCGCGGTGCAGGCAGCCGAGCGCGGCGGCCAGTCCGCGATCGCGCTGCGTGCCCTGCAGGACGCGGCCCGGCTCGGTGACACGGGGGCGGTGTATCGGGCGCAACGGCTCGCCGTCGAGGTGGACTGTGTGCTCGGGCGGCTTACGGTCGCCCATGCCCGGGCGCTGGCGGCCGGCGATGCCATGTCGCTGGCCGAGGTCGCCGCGGATCTGGCCGAAGCCGGGCTCCATCCGGCGGCCGCCGACGCCGACGCGCAAGCACGGCGATGCTCTGGTGGCGGATAGGCGCCCGACCGAATCTCACCGCCAGGCAGCGCCGCCGAGAAATCGGCGCAGCAGCTCCCCGGCGGCGGTGATCTGGCCGACCGGCACGTGCTCGTCGCGTCGGTGGGCCAGGCTGGGATCGCCGGGACCGTAATTGACCGCGGGGATGCCGCGCGCGGCGAACCGGGACACGTCGGTCCAGCCGTACTTCGCCCTGATCCGCCCGCCCGCGGCCTGCACCAGAGCCTTAGCGGCGGGCTGCGACAGCCCGGGCAGCGCGCCGGCGGCAGCGTCGGTCTGCTCGATCTGCACGTCCAGCCCGTCGAACACGTCGTACACATGCCGCAGCGCCGCGGCGACCGACCGGTCCGGTGCGAAACGGTAGTTGACCGTCACCGCCGCCGCGTCGGGGACGACGTTGCCGGCGACGCCACCGTCGATCTGCACCGCCGACAA
This sequence comes from Mycobacterium sp. TH-M106, assembly GCF_057473765.1. NCBI lineage: Bacteria > Bacillati > Actinomycetota > Actinomycetes > Mycobacteriales > Mycobacteriaceae > Mycobacterium > Mycobacterium sp. TH-M106. The sequence goes on from NZ_JBYCLE010000502.1 coordinate 6,430, forward strand.
ACCCTCGCGGTAGGCGCAGCCGTCGATGTCGACGGTGCGAGGGCGATACGCCGCGAGCCGGTCGAGCACCGCGCCGAGCTTGTGAATCGCGTTGTCGCCCAGCCAGGAACGCGCCGAGTGCGCACGAGTGCCTTTCGCTTGTACGACCACACGCAGCGTGCCCTGGCAGCCGGCCTCGATATAGCCGCCGGTGGGCTCGCCGAGGATAGCCAGATCGCCCTGCAGCCACTCCGGCAACTCGCGTTCGATGCGGCCCAAACCGTTTGCCGCCGCCTCGATCTCCTCGCAGTCGTAGAACACGCATGTGATGTCATGGGTAGGCTCGGCAACGGTAGCCGCCAGGTGCAGGAAGACGGCGACGCCGGACTTCATGTCGACACTGCCGCAGCCGTAGAGCAATTCGCCGTCTCGGCGACTGGGCAGGTTGCCGGCCACCGGGACGGTATCGAGATGACCGGCCAGCACCACCCGCGACTTTCGGCCCAGCCGGGTGCGGGCCAGGACGGCATTGCCGTTGCGGACGATGTCGAAGCCCAAAGCCCGGGGAGTCTGCGCCCGCAGCGCGGTTTCGACTTCGTCGGCGATGCGCGCCTCCTGCCGCGACTCGCTGGGGATGTCGACCAGCGCGGCCGTCAGCTCGACCGGGTCTGCGCGTAGGTCCAGCACGTTCTCAGAGTAGTGGTTGGCCTGGCCGCAGCGGCCGCACCGCGAAAGCGCGTCTTGCTAGCGTGGAGCACCATGACCGCAGCTTCAGGTATCGGAGTGGCGACGCTGGGCGCCGACGGGTCGGTCCTCGACACCTGGTTTCCCGCACCGGAACTGATCAACTCCGGTCAATCAGGCACTACCCGGCTCTCCGGCGCCGACATTCCGCAGAACCTGGCCGGGGGGCTGGCCGGGTTAGCCGGGTTGGTCGGCCGTGACCAGGACCGCGGCACCGAGACGGTCACGGTCCGCACGGTCATCGGCTCGCTGGACGCGCCCGCCGCCGACGCCTACGACGCATACCTGCGGCTGCATCTGCTCTCGCACCGGCTAGTGGCACCGCATGGACTCAACGCCAGCGGCTTCTTCTCGGTGTTGACCAACGTGGTGTGGACCAACCACGGCCCGTGCGGTATCGACGGGTTCGAGACCGTGCGCGCCCGCCTGCGCCGACGCGGGCCGGTGACCGTCTACGGGGTGGACAAGTTCCCCCGGATGGTCGACTACGTCGTCCCGTCCGGGGTGCGTATCGCCGACGCCGATCGCGTGCGGCTGGGCGCACACCTGGCCCCGGGCACCACCGTGATGCACGAGGGGTTCGTCAACTACAACGCCGGCACGCTGGGCGCGTCGATGGTCGAGGGCCGCATCTCGGCGGGAGTGGTGGTCGGCGACGGGTCCGACGTCGGTGGCGGCGCGTCCATCATGGGTACGTTGTCCGGCGGTGGGACGCAGGTGATTTCGGTCGGAAAACGCTGCTTGCTCGGAGCGAATTCCGGGCTGGGCATCTCGCTGGGCGACGACTGCGTCATCGAGGCTGGACTCTACGTCACCGCCGGCACCAAGGTCGTCATGCCGGACGGCTCGGCGGCCAAGGCGCGTGACCTGTCCGGCGGGGCCAACATGCTGTTCCGCCGCAACTCGGTGACCGGTGCCGTCGAGGTTGTCTCCCGCGACGGGAAGGGCTTCGCGCTCAACGAGGAACTGCACGCCAACTAATCCACAACTAATCCAGCAGCTCCCTCTTGAGCACCTTGCCCATCGCGTTGCGCGGCAGCGCGTCGACGAGGCGCACTTCGCGGGGCCGTTTGTGCGCTGACAGTTGTTGTGCCACATAGCCGATCAGATCGTCCGGCTTAGCGTCCCCGACGACGAACGCGATGATTCGCTGGCCCAAGTCGTCGTCCGGCAGCCCGACAACAGCGGCTTCGGCAACGCCGGGATGTCCCAGCAACACTGTCTCGATTTCGCCGGCGCCGACGCGGAAGCCACCCGACTTGATCAGGTCGACCGACTCGCGTCCGACGATGCGGTGCATGCCGTCACCGCCGATCACCGCGACATCGCCGGTCCGGAACCAGCCATCGACGTCGAACACCTCGGCGGTGGCGTCTGGGCGGTTGAGGTACCCGTCGAACAGTGTCGGACCGCGAACCTGAAGCCGCCCAATCGTTTCCCCGTCGCGGGAGACCGGAGCACCTTCGTCGTCGACCAGCCTGGTCTGCACCCCGCGCAGCGGCAGGCCCACCCAGCCGGGCCGGCGTTCACCGTCGGCACGGGTGCTCAACGTGATCAGCGATTCGGTACTGCCGTAACGCTCCACGGGCGGATGCCCGGTGAGTTCGGCGAGTCGGGAGAACACCGGCACCGGCAACGCCGCACTGCCGGACACCAGCAGCCGTGCCGCGGTGAGCACGCGAGCCGCCGTCGCATCCGCCGCCACCCGCGACCACACCGTCGGCACCCCAAAGTACAGCGACCCACCCACGTCCGCGCACGCTTGCGCGTATCCGGCCGGCGTCGGCTTCCCGGTGTGCACGAACCTGTTTCCCACCCGCAGCGACCCGAGCAGACCCAGCACCAAACCATGTACGTGGTACATGGGCAACCCGTGCACCAGGACGTCGTCGGGGGTCCACTGCCAGGCCGCCGCCAGGGCGTCCAGGTCCGCCGCCAGGGCACGCCGGCTCAACCGGACGCCCTTGGGCGGCCCGGTGGTGCCGGAGGTGTAGATGATCAACGCGGTGGCATCGGTGGGCGGTTCGCGAAGGCGGTGCGGCGACCGGGCTGGCGAATCAACCGGGATGTATGGCAGGCCGGCGGGGTCGTCGGGCTGCTCCCCCAGCCAGGCCTGGGCCGCCGAGTCGGCCAGGATATGGGCCCGCTCGGCCACGCCGACGTCGGCGGGCACCGGAACGACGGGGATGCCGGCGATCAGACAGCCGGTGATCGCCAGCACGGTCGGCGCCGTCGGGGTAGCCAGTACAGCGACTCGCTGTGCACCACCGAGTCGCTGTGCCACCGAGCCGGCGGCACTCACCAGGTCGCTGCGGCTGAGCGCCCTGCCGTCGATGCGCACCGCGTCCGCGGCATCGTGGCCACCGCCACCACTGTGGGCAGCATCGGGATCCAGCGAGTTCAGCAGCACGTCAGCGACGTTACCGGTGCCGCACCTGACCGGAGCGGGTTCGCCACCCACCTAGGCCGCTGGCTGCTAATATTGATGAAAGTATCCGTTAAATCGGGTAACGGCGTAGCGGCGGCAGGGCGAGAGGTGCGCGTATGGACACACGATCCGAACCGCGACTTCGCGCCCATCGCCGGCCACCGTGGCCCCGCAACCGGCAACGCGAACGAGTGCTCGGGCTGGTCCGCGACCATGACGGTGCGATCGACGCTGCCGAACTGGCCGACCGGATTGGACTGCACGTCACCACCGTGCGTTTCCATCTGGATGCGTTGTGTGCGCAGGGCGTGATCACCCGCGTCCGCATCAAGCAGGCTCGTGTCGGTCGTCCCCGCACCGGCTATCTGGTGGTTCGCGACCGGTTGGACTACCGGAGCCTCGCCGAGGTCTTGGCGCTGGAGCTCGGCGACACTGTCGCGCAGCGGCGAGAGCGCGCCGAACGCGCCGGCCAGCGTTGGGCGGGCCGGATCGTGGCAGATCAGTCAGCCGAGGCGAGTGAGCCACTCGATAGCCCGGGTTCCACTGAACCGCGTGACCCTGACCGCATTGTCGACCGCCAGGCCGCGATCATCACCGAGATCTTCGACCGGATGGGGTTCGCCCCAGAGTTGGCCTCGGCGGCCGAATCCCAGGACGCCCGGCGCGAGCGGACCATCCGGCTGTATGAGTGCCCGGTGCGTGATCTGGCCCGCTCACACCCGGAAATCGGCTGTGGCATGCATATGGGGCTGCTGCGCGGGCTGCTCGGCGCCGGCGCGGTTGCCGACGGCGGTGCGACGTTGCACGCCGAGTTGGATCCATTCGTCGAGCCCGAACTGTGCATCGTCCGGATCATCGATGACTGATCGCGAACTGCCGGACCTGGTCGACCGCGCCGACGTGGAAGCGCTGCTGCGGTCCTTCTACGGCCAGGTGCTCGTCGATGAGGTCCTGGCCGAGCCGTTCGCCGAGGTGCGGGAGACCACGGGACTGGACTCGCACATTCCGGTGATGGCCGACTTCTGGGAAACCATGCTGTTTCATGTCCGGCGCTATCGCGGCCGCGTGCAGGACGTTCACCGGCAGGTCCACGACCGCACGGCCCTGTCCACCCGTCACTTCATCCGGTGGTTGACGACCTGGTACACCAGCGTCGACGCGATGTATGCGGGACCGTTCGCCGACCGCGCGAAAACACAAGCCGCCAGGGTCGCTTGGGCTATGCACCGCGCGCTCACCGGAGCCGACGCGCCCGAACTGAACACACTGGCGGGACGCTGTACCGAACTGGCGGTCTCGTCGCGCCGATCGGCCGATGAGCCGACGACTACGTCGTCTCGGCGCACGATATAGCTCTCCACGCGCGGCCGTTCGGCCGCCTCTCCCGCGGCTGGTCGCGTCACCCGGCGGCGTAGGCGGCGGCGATCTCGGCCGCCAGCCGGGCGTTGGACAGCACCAGCGCGACATTGGCGGCGACCGAGGCGCCGTGCGTCTCGCGATGGAAGAACTCCAGCAGAAACGGCGTGACGTCCTTGCCGTGGACGCCACTCGTCTCGGCGGCGGCCAGGCCGGCCGTCAGCACCCGGTCGTGCAGCGCGCGGTCCAGCTCGTCGCCGGGTGCGATCGGGTTGACCAGCACCAGCCCGTATCCGTCGGTGCCGGTCCGGCTTCGGGCGCGCAGCACCTTCGCGGCCTGCTGCGGCACCGCCGTCGCGCACCGCGTCCTCGATCGCGCGCGCAGTGCGCAGATTGTCCGGATGCGGCAGCCCGTGACTGATGATCGTGCTCTCCAGCGCGACGACCGGCCGGCCGGCGGCCAGCGCGTCGGCGACCTCGGGTTGAATCCGCACGTGCTGCACGTTAGGCCCTGCCTGACACCTTAATGTTCGGATGTTCGGTGTTCGGCACCACCAGCGGATGGCATGTGTCGGTCGAGCGGGCGATAATCGACGCATGCGCGAATCGGCGGGGGTGGGGCTGCGTGGTCGGCTGGTCACGGTCGTGGGGGCGGTGTTGTTCGCCGGCGGTCTGGCGGCGCTCGCGCTGCCGGTCTCGCTCGGCGACTACGACAGGTTTGGCATCCAGGTGACGTGCGGCAACGGCTACCGCAGCCACGTGATGCGGCAGACAGTCGACGACCACGGTGATCAATGCTGGACTGCGCTAGCACGGCGACGTGCGTGGGCCATGCCCACCATCGGGCTCGGTGCCGTGATGCTCATCCCGACAACGGCGACGTGGCTGCGCAGGAAGGCGGAGAAGCCGGATCCCCAGCAATTCACCGGTGCCTGGTCGGCCTCGGCCCACCCCGACGAGGGTCTGCATGAGGCAGCCCTGCTCGACCGGCGGGAGCGTTCGCACTATCCGCCGCCCTCGAACACCACACTGTGAGGCGATCCATCATTACCACAAGGCCGTCGTTTCTCGGCGCGACATTCGCGCTGAGCGGCCTGCTGGTGCTCGGACTGGTAGGGCTGGTCGCCGGTGGCTGTGGTTTCCCCGCCCCCCGGGGGCTCGTCGCGCCGGTCGCTACTTCAGAAGCCGTCGGGGTCGACGACCCGGACGCCAGCGCCGAACTGGGTAAACTCGATACGCTGCCGATCAAGGGCCGCGCTCCCAAGACGGGTTACAACCGCGAACAGTTCGGTCCGGCGTGGAGTGACGACGTGACCGTGGCCGACGGCTACAACGGCTGCGACACCCGCAATGACATCCTGCGCCGCGACCTGGTCGACATCGAGACCAAGCCGGGAACCGACGGTTGCGTCGTGCTGTCCGGGATACTCAACGATCCCTACACCGGCACCACCGTCGACTTCCAGCGCGGCCGGGGCACTTCGAGCGAGGTGCAGATCGACCACATCGTCGCGCTGTTGGACGCGTGGCAGAAGGGCGCTCAGCAGTGGGACGAGGTCACTCGGCGCAACTTCGCCAACGATCCGCTGAACCTGCAGGCCACCGAGGGCTGGATCAACGAACAAAAGGAAGCCGGCGATGCCGCGACGTGGTTGCCGCCC